>JADGFH010000615.1 GCA_016743925.1 Labilibaculum sp. | reverse complement strand
TTACTGATGATAAGGGTCTAACTGATGAAACAAAATGTTCTGTTAAAGTTCCTAATAATGTCCCACCTACAAGTACTTGTATAACTTTAGTTTCAAATGAAATTAATGCCGCATTTGAAAATGAAACAGTTATAAAAACTTCTGCACCATTTACATTGAATTTAGATGGTCCCAAATATGTTAATGAATGTATTCAAGAACCAAAAACTAATTCATCTGAAAAAATTATTAAGTATATCTGGTTAATTTGTCAGAAAAACACCAATGGTAATTGTTATTATTTGCCTGATGCAGGACATCATAAAAAATTTACTATAAATTTGGTAGATTATGGAAGTTATATCGTTCAATTAACAGCAAAAAGTGAAAAAGGTAAAAACATTCAGAAAGAAATTAAAATAAATATTTTACCTGAATTAGGTCAAGGATTTGGATTTGATAATGAGTTAAGTAAAGTAATTCCCACAAGCGCTAGCTTTGCAGGTGGTATTTCTGTTGGTGATCAGATTTACCAAGCTAATATGAAAAAAAATATATCAGAACTTACTGATATGAGTGAAATTAATATTGATGTGACTGGCGAAATTAATGTTGATTTACGACATATTGGTATGCAAGCTGATCTTTTAGTGGTTATTCTGGATTCAGAAACATCTAAATTCTTTATGTTAGATAGTCAGGGAAATTTTCAAGATTGGGATCCTGTTATTCTATCGCATATTGTTCCTTTTGAAATTGATATTAGTTTAAAAAAACGATTATTAATCACAATTTATAAACACAATAGTTTAATTTCAGGTACATTTAATGTATTTTTCGGATATCGTTTATTTAACGGTAAAGTATTTGGTGGTGGACCAATTCAAATTATAGTGGAGTGAGAAAAAAAATGAAAAATTTATTATTAATATTGTTATTAACAGCCTCATTACAATCCATTGCTGAAACTAATAATAATACTAGAAGTAGCGGTTGTATTGATGTTATTACTTATGGTCTTAATCCAGAAACTGAGGAATGGCGGGCTTTTCCAACACCTTGTGATGTTCCACAAAGATGGGAAAAGTCATATACTAGACCATCTAGTTGTTTGGATATAATCGTATATGGTCAAAATCCTAATACCGAAAAATGGGAAAGTTTTGAAACATCTTGTGATGTGCCAGCTACATGGGAAAGTAAAGCTTGTCCTAATTTTGTTATTTATGGTCAAAATCCTAAAACCAAAAATTGGTATAAATTTTCAACACCTTGTGATGTCGCTAAGGGATGGAATAGTTCCAATAAAGTTCCTGAAACTTTTCAAGAAAAATCTGCTGAAAAGGCTACTTATGATTCAGAGCAAGGAGTTCTTTATATTCCCTTGCTAGATCATATCTCATATACTAAGATCACAAAATATAAAAATGTTGAATTTAAAAAAATTGATAATCCTTATTACTACTTAGTCTTAAAATTAGATAAATTAACTAAGATCACAGAAGTAGAATAAGATAGTCAATTCTGCATCAAAACCTGTCAGCTTGACTCCAATTTGCTCCATTACAGCATATTATCTGACAGGTATTATAGAATTTTTTTATACAAATGAGGATCAAGCAAATGAAAAGTTTATATGCTCAATTTATATTGATAGTCAATTTATTATTAATCCCTTTGTTACAAGCAACTGCTTCTCAATATTTATATGTTCCTATTGATAATAACCTAATTTCAATTAGGGATGCAAATACTGGTCAAGAAATAAAAAAAATATCAATGGATATAACAAATCCTCCAATAGATAGTGAACCAATACAAGCATCTATAGATGGAGATGATAATAAAGTTATTGGTTATAGAACCAATATAGAACATAAATCTAAAATAGATGTGTTTTCAGATAACGATAAAACTATTGTTCGTTCATCTAATAATAAACACATAAATGCGATTATTTTAGATCCTCTTTATTCTAATCTTGATTCGCATAATTCTATTCAAGGCATTTTTCTTATAATAATTCGTTCACTAGGTAGTGGTTTTGGCACAATTATTACACCTTCAACAAGAGATTTAAGTAGTAAAACCTGTTTCAATAACAACAATTGTCAAGAGAAGGTGAATTATCGTAGCAGAAATATTGTAGATTCTATGAAGCTAGCTGCTACAGCTTCTGAAAATTCCAGTATTAAGGATTTTAAATGTAATTATCAAAAAGTAGAAAATGAAGATTACGAGCATGTATTGGATTGTACCGTTGAATTTAATTTAATTAACACTTGTCAAAGTAATCATGATTACGATAAATTAGATACTAAAATTCTTAATCCTGAAGCTCATATAACTGATACAACAGCAATATTTAGTGGAGGTATCTATGAAGATGAAGATGATTATAATCCTGAAAAGGATGGTGTATATGAAACCTATAGTGTAGTAAATGTCTGTGGAATTATGCGAATTGTTCCTAAACATCGTGGGCAAAATGCAGATATACTTGTAGTAGCCTTTCAGCAAAATATTTTTTATCTATTAGAAGAGGGTAATAGTGATGAGTTTCAGAATGTTTGGGATGGTAATTTTATTAATTTATATGCTTTTCAAAAAAATGTGACTCTTTCAAAAATAAAGCAACAAGTAAATATATATCGCGGCAGGCTTAATGAAGGTTCATGGTATATATACTTTGGTTATAGATTAGCAGATGGAAGTATTATTTTTAATAGTGAACCTCTTAAAATTAAAATTTTAAATTAATATGCTTGTGTCAACAAAAAGAATATTAGTGATTATAAACTTACTAGTAGTAAGTTTAACACTAAAAGCAGAAATAATAACAGATGGCACTCTAGGAAAAGCAACTTCCTTAGAGGGTTCAGATTTTTTCATTAATGACAGTTTGGGTCTGCAAATTGGTGGAAACTTATTTCATAGTTTTCAAGATTTTAATATTTTTAATGGTGAAACTGCTACTTTCACTAGCCATGATTCAGTAAATAATATCTTAGCGCGAGTTACTGGAAATAATGGTTCTATTATTAATGGAAAATTGAATTCTAATGCAAATTTATTTTTAATAAATCCCAATGGATTATTATTTGGTAGAAATGCTAGTTTAAATGTCAATGGTTCTTTTCATGCTACTACTGCTGATTATATAGGTTTAGGAAAAACAGGAAGCTTTGCTGCCACTAATCCTAGTGATTCTAATTTGACAATTGCACCACCTTCAGCTTTTGGTTTTTTAGATACAAATATTTCGCCTATAACTATTCAAGGCAACTATTTAAAAGTACCAGACGAACAAACTTTATCTATAATTGGCGGAGATTTAGAAATTTATGATAGTGTTTTGTTAGCTAGCGGTGGAAGGATTAATCTTGCAGCAGTTGCATCAAAAGGTGAAGTTTTATTAGATGATTTAGCACTAAAAAATTTTGACAAATTAGGAAACATAACATTATCAGAATCTAATCCTGCATTTCTTAAATCATTTGATGTTGCTAATGTTGATGTTACTAGTTCTAAAGGAAATGGAGAGATATTCATTCGTGCTGGAAAATTTTTATCAGATACAGGATATATTTTTGCTGATACTAAGGGTGATAATTCATCAAAAATAGATATATTTATTGATGGCGATATGAACTTAAGTAATGGAGCTAGAATAACAGCGGATAATGAAGGAAGCAATCAAGGAGGATATATTAATTTTAGAGTAACAAATATTCTTCGACTTGACAGTTTAAGTACTATTGCTACTAATAATTTTAATACTGGCACTGGAGGAATAATAGACATTGAAGCAGCTAGTTTAGAAATAAATTCCGCTTTAATACAAGCGGCTACTAAAGGTAATGGAGATGCAGGTAGTATTATTATTAAAGCTCAAGAAATCAATTTACAAAATGGTGGATTTATAAATACTAGTACAGTCAGTTCTGGTAAAGGAGGTTTTATTAATATAACTGCCAATAATTTAACATTGTTAAATCAAAGTAGTATTTCAACAGGAAGTTATGAACAATCAAGTGGTAAAGCAGGCGATATTAGCTTACAAGCCCAAAATATCGCATTAAATAATGCAAGTCAAATTCAAAC
>JADGFH010000614.1 GCA_016743925.1 Labilibaculum sp. | reverse complement strand
AGCAAATCCTATCAATGTTTTGGCTAAAATGATTACTCAGATGGTTGATGAGGATGGTCATATTACCATTCCTGGATTCTACGATGATGTTATTGAAGTATCAAAAGAAGAGCGTGCTATGATGGCTAAAGCGCCTTTCGACGTAGAAGAATATAAGAAAGCAATTGATGTGAAAGAATTAGCTGGTGAGAAAGGTTATACTCCTTCTGAGCACACAGGAATTCGTCCATCATTTGATGTATGTGGTATTTGGGGTGGTTACATTGGCGAAGGTGCTAAGACTGTATTGCCTTCAAAAGCGAATGCTAAGATTTCTACTCGTTTGGTTCCTAACCAAGATTTTGAAAAGATTTCGGTTCTATTTAAAGAGCATTTCGAGGCAATTGCTCCTGATAGTGTAAAAGTTGTGGTTACACCTCTTCATGGTGGACAAGGTTATGTTTGTCCTATCGATATTCCTGCATACCAAGCAGCTGAAAAAGCTTATACCGAAGTTTATGGTAAGCGTCCGGTTCCTGTTCGTTCAGGTGGATCTATTCCAATTATCTCTACTTTCGAAGAGATCTTGGGAACAAAATCAGTATTAATGGGATTCGGTTTAGAGAGTGATGCTATTCACTCACCAAACGAGAACTTCCCATTGGAGCAGTTCTTTAATGGAATTAATACAATTCCATTGTTCTATAAGCACTATGCTGAATTGATGAAGAAGTAAGAAAAAGGTTAAAGTAAACAAGATTAAAGTGAAAAGCGGTGTGCTGAGCTAAGTTGAAGTATAAGCGTTTCCTTTTCTTCTTTATAATTTATAAAAGCACTCTCGATTAAATTCGAGGGTGCTTTTTTAGTAAGATAGTTTTTTGTCTCTTATAAAGAAATTCAAATTCTTATCTATTGAATAATTATTTTATCGTTTTATTGCATGTTTAATGTCCAAAGGTAAGGTTTTATGTAAATGTGAAAAAAGAATGATGTTATACTAAATACATTTATAATGCTTAAGTTTGTTGTAACCTAATCCTAATTTTATTTATGAAACCGGACATTCAGAAGAAGCTAAATAGTGCTGCACCAAGAAAGATTAAACAATTGCAACTAGAAAATGGTAGATTAAGAGCTTTACCAATTGAATTAAAGAAATTTGATAAATTAAAAACTCTAAATCTTTTTAATAATAAATTGACAGAGTTGCCTGATTTTTTTTCAACTTTTGAGCATTTAGAGCATCTTAATTTTAGTAATAATGAATTTGTTGTTTTTCCTGAACAGTTATCATATTGTGAAAATCTAAAAACACTTTCTGTTCGGTCTAATAGATTAAATAATTTAATTGGCATCGATGTTCTGTCCAATTCATTGGAAAAGCTAGATCTTTCTGCAAATAAATTAGAAATTCTTCGCACTGATTTTTCAAGATTCATTTCCTTAAAGGAGGTTGATTTAAGTGATAACAGGATAATTAAATTTCCAAAATCTTTATTGAATGATAAATTGAAAGTATTGAAACTATCTTCGAATAAGATTTCAAAGTTATCACCTGATATTGGTAAGCTTAAAAGCTTAAGAGTTTTAGATCTTAGTTATAATAATATTCAAGAACTTCCTGAAGAAATTTGTGAATTAACTGAGCTACGAGAATTAAATCTTACGGGTAACATGTTGCCTCAACTTCCTAGATCTTTTGCTAAACTAAAAAAATTGCAAAAATTAAACTTGAATGGGAATCCGATTGGGGAAGTTCCAATAGAGATTTCTAATCAGGGATTATCTGGAGTACTTAATTACTATTTAAACTTAGGCGAATCTGTTAGACTAAATGAAGCAAAACTATTAATAGTTGGGCAAGGGGCAGTTGGTAAAACCTACTTAATGAATAAAATGATTAATGGTAGTAGCCCAGAAACGATATCTACTGAAGGGATTGACATTGTTAAGTGGAATTTAAACTTTAATCAAGAAGAAGATGAGCATAGAATTAGGTTGAATGCATGGGATTTCGGTGGGCAAGAGATTTATCATTCGACTCATCAATTTTTTTTAACGAAAAGATCAATATATCTATTTGTTTGGGAAGCAAGAACGGATGAATCTTTAGTAACATTCGATTATTGGTTAAATATTATTAAGGTACTGAGTAACTCATCTCCTGTAATTATTGTACTCAATAAAATAGACGAAAGGACTAAGGAAATAGATGAGAAATCAATAATGGAACAATTCCCTAATATAAAAGCTTTCAAGGCTGTTAGTGCAAAAGAAGGTACTAATATTGAAGCTTTAAAAGAGGAAATTAAATCAAATGTTCTAAAATTACCTCACATCCATGACAAGTTACCTAAAGTGTGGAATCAAATAAGGGGGAAATTAGAAGGATTAAGTGATAACTATATTTCTTATGAGAGCTATATTGAAATTTGTAATAGTTTTGGATTACGAAAAGAACAATCTAAACATCTAAGCCGATATTTCCATGATTTAGGAGTTCTCTTACATTTTATCGATAACACAGTCTTGAAATCTGTTGTCTTTCTTAAGCCAGCATGGGCAACAAATTGCGTCTATCGTATTTTAGATTTACATGAAGTTATTAGTAATTTCGGTGAATTCAGTACTGATATACTAGATGAACATCTTGAAGAATATAATTCCCAACAAATATGCTATATCATTGAACTAATGAAACGCTTTGAGATTTGTTTTGAATTAAAAAAGAATGTTTATATCATCCCAGAATTATTACGACCAACTTCTCTGGAAATGGAGTTTAATAAACAGGGAGCAATAAGCTTGGTATACAAGTATGATTTTATGCCAGCAGGGATTCTTCCTAGATTAACTGTTAGACTTAAGGATTTGATTCATGGAAATAAATATTGGAAGAATGGCGTCTATCTTACCTATGAAAATACATTTGGTAGAGCTGTTGTTAACCAATTCTCAAGAACAATTAAAATTGAAGTGAATGGTGAATCTAAAGCACTTTTACTTGGAATGATAAAGCGGGAATTAGATATTATTAATCGTACTTTGAATTATCCAACGCATAGTGTACAGATACAGTGTAATTGTGAAAACTGTCAAAAGTCAGAAACTCCTTACATGTTTGATTACAATTATTTGGAAAGAGTGAAGAGGGCAGGGTTAGAGGTTGTTCAGTGTCAAGATCATATAGTTAATGTAAATCTTGAGAAATTAATTGGACCATATGAGATATTTTCAGAACAATATAGTGATGAATTTAGGTACAATTCAACTGAGTTAACATATGATCTACTGGAAGTTTCTAGTAGGATACTTGAACGGAAGTATTCTGCAAGTTATGAAGATTTAATCACAGATTATTTTACAGATAATCTGCGAACAAAAGGCTATAAAGTTACAGATCAAACTAGGAGTGGAAGATCTAAAAAGCAAAGTGGCGAATTGGATATAATGATTAGGAATTCCAGAAATATGCCTGTTGCAATCGTTGAGGCCATGAGGTTATCTTCATTTGGTATGGGAAATAAGACAATAATTGATCATTTAAATAAAATGTTAATTGATTATGATACTAATGGCCTTTCACGAAATTTTATGTTGATTTATTCTCAAGCGAGCAATTTCTCAGAACTTTGGCTAAAATATAAAGAGTATTTTGAAAAATTGTCACTCCATCATCTTTATGATACACGTGCTAAGTTGATATCGTTTGCTGAAAATGAAGAAATGAGTAAAAGTGGGAATGTAAAAGTTCTTATATCTCAGCATCAAAGAGATAATAATATCTGTGAAGTTGTTCACATTGTTGTTAATATGAATTAATAGATATTAAAAAATATGAATCTGTAAAATGACCTTCAAATATTTGTTCGCACTCTCGATTAAATTCGAGGGTGCTTTTTCTATTTATAGTCTATGGGGATAACTATGAACGGTTTTATTTGATGAATGCAATTAACTCAATCACAATTAAATCAATTACTTGTTCTTGCCTTCAAAGAAAAAGCCCTATATTTGCAAATTCAAAATGTTTCGAGATTTTGCTGATAAGATTTTGGTTTATTGCTGTTTATGAATAGTAATGGTCTTTAATTTTCAAAGTTTGGAA
>JADGFH010000613.1 GCA_016743925.1 Labilibaculum sp. | reverse complement strand
AGGTCTATTTGAACCCTGACAAATCAAAAATGATGGGCCAAACTAACAAGGCGGCATAATATTATAACTTTAGGCGACAACTAGCTTGAAAAATACCGTGATTAATATTTGACTCGAAATATATGGGTATGTCATGTTCTATCTTAAAGCGGACATAAAAATTGAATTCATGATGTGACTGCAGAAAACTTACACCCATATTTAATAATTTACATTACAGGTTGTCTTGCCACGTTAGCGCTTAGTCTATTTAACATGGCTCTGAGTTCGGCTGTATTAAGGGTTACTCGAAAACACGTTTTAGTTAAGAATTTCAATAAGTTGAAAGAACCACCAGCATTGAACAAGTGGGAAATGGTGGGGGTTTTTACTTTCTTATGGCTGTTAGAAATAGCTCTATCTTAGATCGGTTTTTTGTTCGAGGCTTGGAAACTTATTCAAATCCTCGGTGAAGTTGCAAATCAGATTTTTGTCAGCAAACCTGAGTCAACAAAGAAACTCGAATACGCTTTATCAAATGATCCAAATATGACGAGAGAATCTGTTTGGGCATATACAACTGCGCTAGCCATTGAGAATGGCATGTTAAACCCGGAGAGTCACAATCTAACGGAAACACTAGAACACCTGATTTTTCACTATGAGTCATTTATCGCAAGCAAAGCGCTCGAACACCTCAATTACTTAAAGTACATCGATGACGAGCTACTCTTAAAAACACTTAATCAAATTGAACGAAATAGGAAGGAGTATCAAGAAGGTTGGAGTGATAACTAATTGGAACGTTCCACTTTCTATATTTTGTAAGATACAATCTTGGGCAAAATCAATAATGGCCATAAGAATAAAGCTAGCAATTTATAGGAAATCTAATGTGTAGGCCGAAGCAGAGCCAATTGCCTCTATCGTTGCCCCCCTGAAATTCAATGATTCTGCCAATGGTTTTGTTATCGCATAAACGAGATATCTATTGATTAATATTTGACTCGAAATATATGTGTATGTCATGTTCTATCTTAAAGCGGACATCAAATTATAGTGCGAGTTTTGGATTCAATTACTCTGGTCCATCAAGTTTCGTTGGTTCAGGTATGATTTCAAATAAACAATCGGATATAAATACATAGGTATAAAAGGTGGAGGAAATGCTTGAGCATAGTAAATAAGACTGTTTTTGCTTGTAAAATGGTCTTTATCAATTTTAGGAGTGTATATATTGAGTATTTGGATAAATTTACTTTCTATACTCAAAAGAAAAATTTGATTGCTATATTAGAAGTAAAATTACCAATATTCTGATTTAATTAAAACAAGGTTAAAATTTCAATGGACACTAGTGAGAAAATAATAACATTGTATAGGAAGTACGGATTTGAATACCGTAAAAGGGCATCAAATAGTAATTTCTTAGCATTCACTTTTAAATCAGGTTTCTTTCACAATGCCGAGATAATCTCCCTCGAAATTGAAAACAAAAATCAAATTGAGAAAGAGATGGAGCAGTCTGCTTCAGAGCTAGAGACGTTAGGATTTTCTACCAAAAAAGCATTTTATAGAAATATTGGTGAAATAGATAAAAAGCTATTTGAAGGATTTTTTAACACAAAGGAGTGGAAAGAAAAAATCAGAGAGGAATATAGTGAACATTGTGAACGTATTCTGAGCGTTTTACCGAAAGAAGCCGATACATACTCATATATTAAAGTTCCATACGCTAAAAATAACAGAAGGACAGATAAAAGCATTGTTAATGAGATATGTGATGGCTTATCTGTTGAAGGACCACAATTAAATATTATCGAAGCTCCCGCTGGGTTCGGCAAAACTTGTACTTCTTACGAAATAATAATGTCGCTTGTAAAAAACTATGAAAATGGACCAATACCATTTTTTACGGAGTTTTCTCGTGATAGACAAGCTCGGGTTTTTAACCATATCTTTATCAGAGAGGTTGACCGCTCATTCAGCTCAGTAAATTCTGATGTTGTAATTGACGAAGTTAAACAAGGAAAGATTGTAGTAGTTTTAGATGGTTTCGATGAGTTGTTACATGACAAGACGGATTCTGTTGATGAGAATACAAAGTTTGAAGACGCAGAACCTATGCTAGAAACTATTGGGGAGCTACTAACAAATAATGCAAAAATAATTATTACCTCCAGACGTTCGGCAATATTTGATGGAGCGATGTTTAGCGATTGGATGAATAGATATGAAGATAAGTTCTCGATAAACCGTTTTAAGCTGGATAAACCGGAAATTAATGACTGGATAAAACAAACGAGATTAAATACTTTAAATCAAACGACAATCGATATTTACAAACTTGCTAACCCAGTGCTGTTAAGCTTCCTACGTTTCGTTAACTCTGAGTCATTTGACGATCTTTGTAAAGAACCAACAAAAATTGTCAGTTATTATTTTGATTCTATGTTAGAAAGAGAAATAGAAAGGCAAGAGTTAAGAATGAATCCTCAGCAACAAAAGGCGTTACTTAGAATTGTTGCCGCCGATATGTGCGAGAATGATTATACAGCAGATTCTAGAGAGAAAATCATTAAAGTGATTAAAGATAAAGGAGGTACTTTATTAAGCGAGGTAAGGTCACTATATTCGCCTAAAGACAGGCCAACAATAGATAATCTAGCCACAAGGCTCTCAAATCATGCGTTTTTTGACCGCAGTAACCAGGGTGAGAATAATATTCAATTTATAAATGAGTTCGTGTTTGGTAACTATATCGCTGAGGAAGTAATTAATAGTGACGACTGGATCGCCAGTGATGAACGGTTCGTTGAGCCTGCAGTTATGTCATATCAGGCAAGGGATCAGGCAAGCAGAAATTTGTTATGGTGTAAATTAGAGTCTATGAAAGAGTTCTTGCATGCTTCCTCAAGGATGAAGTTTGAAGCTACTCTTCTGGATCTTGTGGAAGAATCAGAATACTCCAACAGCGATATCACATCAATTAACTTGAAGGAAATTACTATTTTTCAAAACGGGTTTATTGAAAATAGTATTTTTAATGAATGCGTTTTTAGTGATGTGCATTTAAATCTGGAACATTTTAAAGACATCACATTTTTAAATTGCGCTTTTTGGAACTGTACATTCAATGTTACTGACATTCCAGATGTCAACTTTTTAAATTGTAGAGATAATAATGACCTCATTGAAAAAATAGAAAACCAAGAAGGACAAAATGACGTAGAAGTAAAGCAAGATGTGCAATTCTATTTATTTTCCAAAATTTGGCCTATTGGTAGTCAGTCTATCGAGCGACTTCATTATTTCACCGGTAACCTTTTTAGAACCAACGAATTTAGTAGGAAAGAAATTAATAAAGAGATAAAGAGGTTAAAGAAGGAAGGTTTTCTTTTAGGAGCTAATGATACCAATTTCATGATGATCAACAAGGACAAGATAGTTGAAATTAAAGCAATCTTGGGAAGGAGTTAGCGATGAGAAATATAAATGCTAATCCAGTTAGAAAGGAAATAGAAAAAGATATTGCATGCCGACTTGATGAAGTCGGTGTAATGTTTCGAATATTCTCGAGAGCGAAAACTTCCGAGTCTACAGTGTTAAAATTCGAAAAAGAACCAGAATACGGTAAAAGCAAAAAGTTACAGGACTTAATCGGAATACGTGTCGTTTTGTACTTTAATGACGATATCGAAACCGTAAGAGAGATAATTTCTAGCCAATATAGCGAGCGCTCTAAAGATGTAAGTATCGATATTAATAAAACTGATGAGTTTCGAGCTACTAGGTATAACATAGTTTACGGTTTAGATGAAAAAATGACAAAGATCTTAAGGTTAGGAGACGAATGTTATCGAATCGACAATACTTTTGAATTACAAATTAGAACGATATTCTCAGAAGGCTGGCATGAAGTTGACCACGACCTACGTTATAAATGTAGAGGTGATTGGAATAGATACGATACTCAAAGTAGAAGACTTAATGGAGTTTATGCTACGTTAGAAACAAGTGAATGGACAATGATTAAGATATTCGATGAGCTTGCATATAGCCATTACAAAAGTAACGAATGGTCTGCGATGCTTCGTCAGAAGTTTAGA
>JADGFH010000612.1 GCA_016743925.1 Labilibaculum sp. | reverse complement strand
ACCTCTCTTTACCCGAAAGCTGATCTGTTTTAGATTCATTAATCTGAACGATTAATTCTGTTGTTGATTTAAAAATCTCTCTTAATAGGTCATTTTTATTCTTAAAATGATGAAAAATTAGTCCTTTGGACACATTGGCAGCTTCACAAACTGCTGAAAGTGGGGTTTGATCGAATCCTCTTTCTGAAAACAATTTGGTTGCTATCTCAATTATTTGCTGTTTTTTATCCATAAATATTAGTTAATCTTCACTCGCTGACCGTTCGGTCGGTTTGCAAATATAGAAATAAAATTAGAATAACAAAGAATCAGACCTTACACCTATTCAATTCAAAATGTAAAACTTAAAGGCATAAAAAAACCGACTTCTTTCGAAGTCGGTTGAACCATTAAATTTAATTCTAAACTGTTAGACAAATCGTTAAGCTACTTTATTGCTTTTGAAATATTTCGAAACAATTTCCTTTGGTAGTTCTTCTCCATTTTGATTCCAACCATACATTCTCTTATCGGTAATTTTATGCGATAATTCGCAAAGCAAATAACCTTTCTCTTTGTCGAAAACATATTCAAATCCCCAAGGAGAAAACTTATAAAGCTCGTTATTGTATGGCTTGCTAGTAGAGAACTGTCCTTTCATTTCTGACCTTTGATAAGTCTCTCCACATAAATTGTAATAATTCTGTTGTTGAATTTCTGATAAACTAGTATACATCTTCCTTATCTTTAATTGAATCTAAAAAGCAGTTTTCCTACTGCCATTTATCAAATCATATCTCCTTTTAATTTTGGAGTTACCCTTATTTACGGAAGAAATTATATTTGGTTTCCAATTTATCGCATTCTTATTTTATGTTGTTCCAAACTATCAATAAAATCAATATAACTTCTATTATTTTAAAATCTTTTGAAGATCAGTCTATATCTTTTGACAATAACTGGTAAAAAACACCTCTGTCTTGCGCCACAGATTCGAGCTTATTTTCTTCAATTAATTGCTTAAGTTGTTTTTCAATTTCCTCACTTTTTAAGCCTAACATTTTAGTCAGATCTTCAAGTGTACAAGGTCTTCTAGCAACTGTTTCCATAATAGCACTTGCTGTATCCTTTCGATATGACTGCTTCGTTTCAACTTGTTTTAGCTTGGCAACAATTTCAACATTCTCCATTTGCCAAAAATCTACAACTCGCTGCAGTTCATCACGGTTTGCTCCTCGTAAACTAGCTACTGTTCCAGGTCTATCCAGTGTATTAAGATGAATGGAATCAGGATTCACTTTCAAGATGACCTCTTTAAGCGCAGTCAACTCTTCTTCACTATCATTGTAATCAGGTAATATAAATACCTCAAGCCAAATCTCACCTTTAAATTCCTTTCTCAAAGAAATAATTCCTTGAATGCACATCTCAACATTTAAATCCTCCGCTGGGCGATTTATTTTTTTGAAAACCTCATCGGTCGCAGCATCAAGAGAAGGAAGCAATAGATCTGCTTTCACCATCTCTTTTCTCACCTTTGGATCATAAAGTAAGCTACCATTCGTTATTAGAGCAACTGGAATATCTGCTTTCCTTTGTTTTATAAAATCGATTATTTCTCCCAGATGCTGGTTTAATGTTGGTTCTCCCGATGCGGTTATGGTAATGTAATCAGGACTAGGATTATTTTTAAAATAGTGTGTTAATTCATCTTTTATGCAATCTGCACTAATGTACTCTTTGCGTTCGAGTGAAAGTTTTGTAGTTTTCCCCACTTCACAATACACACAATCTAAGCTACACACCTTTTTAGGAACCAAATCAACTCCTAAAGACATGCCTAATCTTCGAGAAGGAACAGGTCCAAATAAATATTTATACATTCTTATCTATATTATTATCCAATAGCAAAAGCTATTCTATGCTGCAACAAATATAGGCTTTAACTAGCTTATAAAAACAAGTCACCTAAAAAATCCACAACAAGCTGTTATCTGTTTTTTTAGATGACTTCTAATATGGATATCAATTATTTATTCCACTACTGGCACGATTTCCTCATTAGCCCAGGGAATTAATGGTGATTGATAATAGTTAATCTTCAATTGTTGAAAACGTTCTTTTTGCTTTCCTAAACGTATTTTGTATTCATCCCAATTTTTGTTTTCACTTTTCGACCAGCCTAATTCGGCATATCCGGGTAAACGAGGAAAAACAAGGTATTCAATATCATCAATGGTTTTTATTGTTTCGGCCCAAAGCGGCGCTTCAATTCCTACAATATTTTCTTTACTGATTCCTTCAACAAAGCTTTCAATAGTCCAATCGTAAGCTTGATCTACATCTACATATCCTGCCCAATGCAATCCTAAGGGACAAATGGAATCGTACTGCATATCCAAATAGGTTCGATTAGCTGGAGACATTATAATTTTCACATTCTGCTTAACTGCTAATAAGGCATTCTTAGGTTTGGTTTGCCAAAATTGTGCTAAGGTATTTTCTTCTAATTCTGCTGCAGCAACATCGGCCCAACCAATCATCTTTTTCTTATGCTTTGTCACGATTTTTTGCACTCGATTCACAAAATATATGTAATCCTTTTTCTTGGTTACATGCGACTCATCACCTCCAATATGAATGTAATCTCCTGGCGTTATAGCTGCCAATTCACGAATTACATCATCAACAAATTGATAGGTAATTTCTTTATCGGTAGCCAAGGTGCTAAAGCCAACATGAGTTCCTGTATACAATTCTGTCACCTTGTTGTTCGCATTTAATTCTGCGTAAGATGCCAAAGCTGCATTGGTATGTCCTGGCATATCAATTTCTGGAATAATAGTAATGTATCGATCTTGTGCATATTTCACAATTTCGGCATATTGCTCCTGTGTATAGAAACCACCTTTGCCTCCACCAACTTGAGTGCTTCCTCCATGCTTGGTTAAATTTGGCCACGATTTAATCTCAATTCTCCATCCCTGATCATCCGTAAGGTGCAAATGAAGTACATTCATTTTATAGCTGGCCATTAAATCTATGAAACGTTTTACATCCTTAACATCGAAAAAATGACGTACAACATCTAACATCGCACCACGAAATTCATAGTTTGGTTGATCTTCGATTGTTCCACTAGCCAATTCCCATGGTCCAGCTTGTAAAGTATCCGATTCTATTTTTGCCGGTAAAAGCTGTCTAATCGTTTGTACTGCACGAAACAATCCGGCAGTTTTATTAGCCTCCACAACAACTCGTTTTTCGTCAATTGTTAATTTATAGCCTTCATTTCCGAAACTTTCATTTTCTGATATCACTAAAGCAATTCCTTTTTTACTTGCTGGATTAGTTGTGCTTTCCACTTCCGTGATATAACCAGTAGATGGAGCAATTAAATCTGCTATATAATTTGCAACACCTTTACTGTCTTCTCTGCCCTCTTCAACATATATTTTGGTTTTAGCTGTCCAGTCGAAAGAACTACCAGTCGCAATTAATTTTGTTGGTTGCGGAATTAAAATTTCTTTTCCCAAATCTTTAGGTGTTGGCGTTTTGCAAGAAAAAAGCAATAGCATCACCATCAATGCTTGTCCAAGGCTTAGTAGTTTGTTCATTAGTTCAATTCGTTTTGTATAGAATGTTTAAATTAATTTCTGCGCATCAGTTATTGTAATTTGGATTGAAAGATAAGAAGAAAATCAGGACTACTCTTCCTATATCTAACATCAAAATTAAACTTTCTTATAGCAGCAATATTACTAATGGCCTGATAAAATCAGTATAATAAATTGAACTATTGACAAATTAAATCAAGGAGTCATTAATATCATAATCCTCGAAAACGCCATTGGCTATTATTTACAAATGGAGTCATTCTCAAAAGAAAACATTAAAGTTTGGAAATAAAACAAGCTTGTATTCATTTGAATACAAGCTTGCTACATCTAACCAATAAATGTATACTAAATCACGATATTATTTTGATGCCAACATCAAATTTTCATTTAATTAAAATCCAAAAAAGTTGGGCAAGAACATGCTTAAATCGGAAATGTAAGTAACCAATAATAAACACACAATCATTGCTATAAACATTGGCAGTAATGGTTTA
>JADGFH010000611.1 GCA_016743925.1 Labilibaculum sp. | reverse complement strand
GCATCTTCATACATCATAGACAAGCTATAATTAACTTTTTCACTTCCACCTGAAACATTGACGTTGTGCACTTGTGTTACCGCAGTCTGGAAAAAATCTTTATGCTGATCACCATGCGATTCCCAAGGTAATATTGGCTGATCTCTTAACCAGTCTCGTCTTACCATCTGTCCTTGGTCCAATTTTGGTCCCCATGATTTTTCATTATTAACATCAGTATGAGCTTGCCCATTGTCATCTAAAAACTTGCCAAATCTGTCAGGATATCCTGAACCTGCTCCATATTCATTTTGTGTTTCAGGATACTTCATAATTTCAGAAAATCTTAATTGAGAAGAAAGAGCAACTTTCACCTCTCCAGCTTTACCCCTTTTTGTAGTAATCATTACTACACCATTGAGTGCTCTAGATCCATAAAGTGCAGCAGCATTTGCCCCTTTCAAAATAGAAACAGATTCTATACTTTCAGGATTCAAATCAGAAATACCACTACCAAAGTCAATATCTTGGCCACCAGTAAGAGATCTGTTCGAAAATGGAACTCCATCCACTACAATCAAAGCTCCATTTGAACCTGTTAACGAAGAAGACCCTCTTAATACTATTTCAGAAGAACCATTAGCACCACCTCCAGTATTAGTGATGGTAACACCAGCACCTTTACCCTGCAATGCACTAAATACGTTTGAGGATCCAGCGTTTGCAATTTCTTCGCCTTTTACCTCTTCAACAGCATAACCTAATGCCTTCTTCTCTCTTTTAATACCTAAAGCTGTAACAATAACTTCATCAACACTTAAAGCATCAACACTTAAAGCAACATCAACGATAGATTGTCCAGTGTAAACCATTTCTTGCGGCGCATAACCAACAAAAGAAAACAATAGAGTCGTATTCGTTTGCGCAACTACAATAGAATACTTTCCATCAATGTTTGTAACGGTACCATTTGTAGTACCTTTTACAACAACATTCACCCCAGGAATAGTTTCACCGGTGGTTTTGTCGGTGACTATCCCTGTAACTTCTTTGTTTTGTGCATAATTCAGAAGAACTACACACATACAAATCATCGTTAAGAAGATTTTTTTCATAAATTAGATTTTAGTACTTAATTAATAAAATTAACAACAGTATTATTACTGTTCCCAGAATAAACTCAACCAAAAACTGTTTTTTGAGTAATCGATTGAAATAGTTTTTTAACTGTATCATCTTATTAACAAAGAAAGACCGGATGAAGCCAAACTCCTTTCACAAACGTATGCGAAAAAGAAAGGTATGTCTTCATGAATTGTATGTATGTATTTGAAATTTGTATAAATGTATTTTATTTGCCTCTTTTAAGCCTCTATTACTGACACTTACAATTATTCGGCGAAAAGGTTAAAAAGTATTTTTTTTTAGCTTAAAACTCTACTATATTCTTATTGTTCCAGGTATTTTTTAGGTGATTTACCATAGAACTTTGTAAATGATCGACTAAAATAAGACGGACTGGAGAAGCCTACCGAGTAGCTTATCTCTTCAATAGAGTATTTATTTTGCTTTAGCAATTCAATTGATTTTTTCAAACGATAATTACGCACATATTCTGATGGAGAACATCCCGTAAGAGCTTTCATTTTTTTATGAAAATGACTACGGCTTATACCTATTTCTTCAGAAATTCTTTCTATCGACAAGTCTGTGTTTAAAATATTATTAGTAATATGATCATCGAGTTTTTTCAACAGACGTTTGTCCGACGCTGATATATCAACTATGAATTCATCATTTCCTATCGCATTACTAAATCGCTTTTTTATTTGGTTTCTCGTTTCAATTAGTTTTCGAATTCTTAATTTTAGAACATCGATATTAAATGGTTTCGTGACATACGCATCTGCGCCTGATTCTATTCCTTCGTAAAGTTCTTCATCGGTAGATTTTGCCGTTAATAAAACGACAGGAATATGAGATGTAGCAATTTTTGTTTTTACGCATTTGCAAAACTCTAAACCATCCATCTCCGGCATCATTACGTCAGAAAGTATTACATCAGGATAAAAACTTTCTGTAATCTTGAGGCCTTCTTTACCATTGTTTGCTATTTTAATTTTGTAATCAGTTTTAAATTCACCTTTTAAATATTCACATAGTTCCAATGAATCCTCTACAATAAGTAATTTTGCCTGCTTTTTAACAACATCGGCGATTACCGAATCCTCGTGCACTTGTGTAAGTAAATTATCAACTTGTTTTGTACTGATAGTAGACACCAATTCACTCATTGGAAAATGTGCATTTCCTTTCTTAAATCGCATTTTAAAGCAAGCTCCTTCTCCTAATTTACTTTCAATCCAAATCTCAGCTTTGTGCAAATCGATTATCTCTTTAACAAATGACAAACCGATGCCTGTTCCGATCCCATGATTTTCTACCTGATAAAAACGATCAAATATTTTCTTCTGATCATTTTCTGATATCCCAACTCCATTGTCCTTTATCCAAATTAGTATGCTATCTTTTTCTTCTTCGCATGCAAGCTCTATTCGAACTTTGCTTTTGTCTACATTTTTAATTGCATTTGATATCAAATTATAAAATATATTCTCGAACATATTTATATCCACCCAGAGCGTTGTATTTGAACTGCAACAATCCACATCAATAACAACATCTCTTTTTTCTTCTGAGTGTTGAAATTTATGGACAACTTCTTTCACAAATTTCTCAACCTTAACTTCTCCAACCATTGGTTTTAACTTACCACTTTGCAGCTTTCTGAAATAAAGGAGTTGGTCTACAAGAGTTAATAGTCGATCACAATTCTTTTTGATTGTAGAATAAATATTAGTTCTTTCACTTGTATTTAATTGATCATCTTTTTTAATTAAACTTGATATTGGTGCTACAATCAGACTTAAGGGTGTTCTTAATTCATGCGATATATTTGTAAAGAATTGTGCTTTCATATTCTCCAATTCTTCTTTTTGTTTTGTTTCGAGCTCTTTGTTTTTCAACTCCAACTTAAACCTCTCACCTCTTGCCACATAAGAACGAAAGAAAAATACAACACTCAAAAGAATCAACACAAAAATTAAATTGGCCCACCAAGTATCCCACCAAGGAGGCAGAATCACAATTTTAAGTTCGGTAAATTCTTCATTCCAAATTCCATCGTTGTTTGAGGCTTTTACCTTAAACGTATAGTCTCCTGGACTTAAATTGGTATAGGTTACTTTCCGATCGTGTCCTGCTTTAATCCAAGTTTCATTAAATCCTTCTAATTTATATGCGTATTCATTTTTTTGAGGCAAATAGTAATTCAAAGCGGAAAATTCCAAGCTGAAAAATCTTTGATCATACTCTAATCTTAATTCCTCGAGTCGACTGATGTGTTCATCTGATGTTAAATCACTGCTGGGTACTTTTAATTCTCCATTAACCCAGATATTTGTTAAGATTACGTTAGCTTTATTAAGATTACGTTGAATGTCTCGAGGGACAAAATGAGTTAAACCATTCACACTTGCGATAAGAATATTTCCATTGGGTAAGATACAACCCGATCCGGTATTAAAATTATTGGCTGATAGTCCATCTTCCTCTAAAAAGATTCTAAACCGATAATCATTGGTTAATAGATTTAATCCAAAGGTGGTTGCAATCCACATTCTTCCAGATTGATCTTGAGTGACATACTGAATTCTATTCCCAGATAATCCATCTTTCTTAGTAAATACCCTAAGACTATCGTTGTGTAAACAATTCAAACCAGCTTCGGTACCGATCCAAATTTTATGATTCTCGTCTTCAAAATTTGACGTATCGTGCTGTTACTCAATTGTAATCCACTATCTTCAAATGGAACAAATTTTTTATTTAATTTATCATGATACAATAATCCTTCCTTTGTACCAACCCAAAATCGTTTTTTGCTATCCTCAAAAAGTGTTGTTATTACAGATCTCTGAATTTCAAAACCTGGAACCTCATCCTTACAACTGTAAAAATGTTCCAATTTCTTATCAAAATTAAACAATCCACCACCTAAAGTACCAATCCAAAACATGCCCGAAGAATCTTCAAGCAAAGCCCATACGCTGTCAT
>JADGFH010000610.1:1344-4097 GCA_016743925.1 Labilibaculum sp. | reverse complement strand
GATGAAATTTTAACAAAAGACCTCAATAAGATTTATAATAGTTGGGGAAAAATAACAGCAGAAACAAAGAAGTCAACATTAGCAAACAAAGCAAATGCAGACAGTTTGGTTAAAAAAGTTAATGCACCAGAAGCTGATGAAAAAGCATTAAAGAAAGCACAAAAATTAGAAGAGAAAAAAGCAAAAACATTAAAAGATAGTTTAGAGAAACAACAGCAAGAGTTAGAAACATTTAACGAAAATATGACAATGACATTAGCAGAACCATACGAAAAGTTAATGATTACAAGAGAAAACTATTTAGCAGATTTTGGAACAAATGCAGAGTCAAGATTACTTATCGAAAAGTGGTACAACAAGGAAGTGGAAAAACTCAACACATCAGAGGTTGCAAGTTATACAAAAGCACAAGAAACAAAAACTAAAGCACTTGCAAACGAAGCAAAATTAGCAAAAGAATTAGAAGAAGAAAAAGCCAAAGCGAATAGAACATGGCAAGATGGAGCAACAGACTCTTTAAATACTTATTTGGATAGTGCAAAAGATATGTACACTCAAATGAACAACGCAACAACATCAGCAATGTATGGCATGGAAGATGCACTAGTAAGTTTCGTACAGACTGGAAAACTGAACTTTAAAGACTTAGCAAATTCAATTATAGCTGACATCATAAGAATACAAGTAAAACAAGCAATAGCAGGAATTGCATCGTCAGGTATTGGTTCACTAGTTTCAGGATTATTTGGAAGTGCCAAAGGAAATGTCTTTAGCAATGGACAACCTCAACAGTTCGCAAAGGGTGGACTACCATTTGGAAGCAATTTACAGTTTGCTATGGCAGGGGGTGGAGTTGGTAGCATGAATGAACAAGGACAAGAAGCAATCATGCCATTAACAAGAGGTCTAGGCGGTGAGCTTGGAGTAAAAGCAATCGGTGGTGGGGAAAGTGGGAATATTACACATATTACAATCAATAATGAGTCAGGAATAGCACTTGACATGGACGAAACATCAAGAAGTAGCAATGGTAATAAAGAAGAAATCTTATTAACTGTTACAACAGCAGCACAAACCAACAATGCCTTTAGAAAAATAATGGGGATAAAATAATGTTTCCTACAATTACCGCAATACCATCTCAAATAAATGAACAATCATCTTTTAATACAATAAGTAGTGAATTTGATGGTGGATATAAAATAACAAGAGAAAGACATACAAGAAATATTAAAACATTTGATGTAAGTTATACGGCAATAACAAGAGCAGATAGAAATGCATTACAGTCACATTTTGATGAAGTTCGGGGCTCAACTCCTTTTGATTGGATTAATAAAGATACAGATATTGAATATACGGTTAGATATGCAGAATCACCATCGTTTCCTGCTGTTGCAAGCATCAAAGGGTTATTTAACATTACACTAAAATTGGAACAAGTATGATAGCTCTATCCTCATCAGCAATACTTGAAAAAAATTATATATTCAGTACCAAAGTATGGCTTACATTATTAACGCTTACAAATCGCTCTAAAACAATTTCGTATCAAATTTGTAATAACAATGTAGATGTAACGCATGAATCAAATTTATACTATGCATTTCAATTTCAAGTAGATAACATAGATGAAAGTTCACAAGGTGAAATCCCAACTATAAATATAACGCTATCAAATGCAAATAGAATCATTGGAGGATATATTGACCAAGATGATGATTTAGGTAGTGGTTGGAGTGTACATGTAGATTTAGTGCTAGCTAACACTAATGGAGTAGAAGAGTGCGTAAGAAAATTTGATTATGTATCCACAACTGCAGTAATAAGTGAAGAGACGGTTGTTTTATCATGTGGACTAAGAAATCCAATTAGAGCATCATTTCCACGATTACGAATGTTACCAAATACATGCCCTCATAGATTTAAAGGAGTTGTATGTAGATATACAGGAGAAGATACAAGTTGTTTAAAAACGATTGAAGATTGTAGGGCTAAGTTTTACGGTGCATCTAAAATACCTTTTGGTGGATTTCCTTCATTACCAGGTTCGAGTTTATACCAATGATGAATTGTGTATATAAACCAACAGCTAGAAATTATCCTTTTTTCGATTGTTATGGATTTGTTAAATGGTTATATGAAAGAGAACATAATGTAGAGATTTGTGACTTTGATTATATTGACCCAAACGATGCTGAAAATGAAAAGTATTTTATTGAAAGTATGAACTCACTAAATTGGGTAAAAGTTTTACCTCAAAAAGGTGCAATAGTGGCTTTAAAAGTGGATGGCCATATTTCTCATTGTGGATATATGACAAGTAAAAGAGAATTCGTTCACATAATGGAAAAAACTGGTGTAGCAAGAATAAAAATAAATAACCCTTTATGGGCTGATTGTATCGTGGGGTATTATAAATGGTCAAATTAACACTTGTAAAAAATACTTTTGAACCTTCAAGAGATAGAGAGATAACATATTGTGAGTTTGAAAACAAAGCACTTAGTACATATGTACCAATATATTTAAATAACCCAACTGTTTCATTAAATCAAAAAATAGTTACAGATTATTCGGTAATACCTCCTGATAACTCAGAGATATTAATAGCACCAAAGCAGGAAGCTTCTGCAATTGCAGCAGTGGTATCAAATTTTTTATATGGAGCATTAGCAGGAGGTGTAGCAACAGCAGGAACAATGACGGCTATTTCAGTTGCTTCTTATGTTGTTGCAGGTGCAGTTATGACT
>JADGFH010000610.1:0-1334 GCA_016743925.1 Labilibaculum sp. | reverse complement strand
TTATTAAGCAGTGTGCTTTCTCCAAAAACACCTAATTATGCAGGTGCGGAATCCGTAGAATCATCAAATACATATTCATGGAGTCCAACTGAAACATTATCAGGATTAGGAAAACAAATACCTATACTATATGGAACACATCAGCTAAGTGGAAATATAGTTCAAAGACGAATAGAATATATAGATGATGATGAATATCTATATTTACAACTAGCATTATGTATGGGAGAAATTGAAGATATAACAGAAGATGACATTACAATAGACGATACACTTTTATCAAGTTATGAAGACATGGAGTTTCGTTTTACTAATGGAACATTAGACCAGGATGTTATGGATTGGTTTGGAGATAATGAAACTCCTAATAATTTCAGTGTAGCACTTGAAAAAACTGCAGTAGAAAGACAAACAGTTGGTAATGCAAGTGAATCTATTAGATTGTTTTTTGGATGTCCTAATGGACTTTATTATCAAAATGATAATGGTGGATTAGATGGACGCTCAGTAAAACTAAAAATAGAATATAAGAAAAGTTCTGATTCAGAATACACATTTTTAAAAGACTATACCATCTCAGGATCAAAGACTTCAGCAATTAATAGAGAAGTTAGAATGGATGGATTAGAAGTAGCTGAATATGATATAAGAGTAACAAGACTTACATCAGTTTCAACAGATGCAAGACTTCAAACAACCTGTAATTGGAATGGTATGGGTGAAATTATTAAAGATGATTTATATCACCCTGCTGTTGCTCTTCTAGGAATTAAAGCAAAAGCAACAGGAGTTCTTAGTGGCGATGTAACAGTTTTAACTACAGCTACTCGTAGACCTATAGAAGTATTTAATGAAGATAGTGAATCCCAAGGATTAAAGCTAACATCGAATCCTGCTTGGGCATATTGGGATATTTTAGCTAATAAAATTTATGGCTATGAAAGACCACACGATCAGATTTATTATGACGATTTGGAAGAGTGGGCAGATTTTAACGATGCACTAGTAAGTAATGGACTTGATGGTGAAGAAAAAAGAGCAGAGTTTAATGGTGTTTTTGATTATGAAGGTAATGTTTGGGAGTCATTAATAAGTGTTGCAGAAGTAGGTCGTGGAAATCCAATAATAAGAGGTACAAAGTATGGTGTTATAGTTGATAAGCCAACTGAGGTTTCACAAATGTTTAATATGGGAAACATTAAAAAAGGTACATTAAATATAACATATATAAGTGATGAGGATTTAGCTAATGAGGTAGAAGTTCAATTTACAAATAAAGAAAATGATTATACAACAGATACTATGACAGTAGTTGTACCTGAATGGTATAACAC
>JADGFH010000011.1 GCA_016743925.1 Labilibaculum sp. | reverse complement strand
CCGGACGGCATCGAAGCATGCTTGCAACCCAGGACCACCATCTGCCTGATACTTCAACTCATGAGAAAGTCCTAAAGCCTGGCAAAAATCTTCCTGGTGTGTTAAACAGTGTTAAATTTTGACCCCTTTTCCGCTGAAATAGGCAGCACTCAATGTTTATTTTAAAAATCATATTTTTACTTAAAACCCCTATAAACAGTACCTTTTAACAAAACCGAAATTTTTGAAGGGGGGTCAAAATTGGACGCTGATGGGGGGTCAATTTTGGACGCTGTTTAACACGCTATAAAATTAGTATTTCAAGATCATATACAACTGAAATAGATGAAAATGCCACATGTTTTAGAATCCTGATCATGGTCACACCCTTCAAATCCTGCCCCGCTAAATAATTTGCCAGCCTTCCCGATATTCGATCCCAAAAGGCAGATGCCTGACATGATGGTCTAAATTTGTGTTCATATCCCCCATGGATTGAATTATGAGGTCAGTTCATCTCGATTGTGGGCTTTATTCATATTCTCCAAAATCAAGCTCTAACGTGCCAAAATGTATTGTTCTAATTGGGTCAACGACCTCAACTTCTTCTACTTCTATAGCCTCTATGTCGTCTGTGAGCTCACCTGAGATTGTTATTAATAATGCTGACTCAAAAGTTTCTTCTGTTGAAACCGATGTACTACCGAGACCTACATAATCTTTATCTATTGAGTCATGAACTGAAAGGGAAAATTCTCCCTCAGAGCCAACTGTGATCTCAGCACGGGCCTCCAGTACCAAATAATCTTGATCTGCTTCAATGATTCTGAAAGCTTCATCAATAAATGAGAAACTTTCAAACCATCCGTGAGAACCTTCAGGTTCCCAGTAGAACTGGGACTCTGCATCCTGATCAGGGGTAAAGCCCTCTAAAACGAATTTTAGTTCATTTTCTACTTTGGTAATAAATGATTGAGCCGTATCCTTTTCCATGTGTTTTATTAAACACTCTACAAAAGCAAATGGTGCAGTTGCATCGTTGAAAGATACAAGTCCAGCTGTAAAGTCTTCTTCATAATCAATATTGGAAGAGCTTTCACAGTAAGACCGCCAATCCTTGTCTTTCGCGATAGCTAAAACAGATTTTTCTTCCCGTTTAGCCCACTCTTCTGTGGCCAACAAGACTATAGCATCTGGGAATTCATTCTTTTTCTTCCCTGTTTCGGAAAATGGAGGTTGATTAGAAAAATATTGGCCTAAGACTTCACCAACTGATACATAATCATTGCATTCAATTTCTAATGCATTTGTATCATTAACAAAATTGTCGAGTCTTGATTGAGCCAGTTTTTCAATTTCATCGCTATCAATTAGTAGTTTTTTTGCCTCATTGAGAGCACTTCCATCAAAGAAGAGATGATCTCCTGCATCATTTATTGATTTTTCAAGAGCACTTCTTGAAACCTTAATTTTTTTTTCTAAGTGCGATTGAACCTCGTTTTTAATGACGTCCGGTAGCAGTACATCTATATCCGTTTTTTTGAACTGTCTTAATTTACCAAGAAGTCCGGTTTCAAGTCGCAACCCATTTCCATCAAATATAGATGTATCAATGAGAATGACATCATAATTTTTGTCAGAATCGTGTAGGCCCATTAGTATTTCCTTTTGCCACATAATGTTTAGCTCACTTGCATGTCCACGTGTGTCCGGTCCTGAACGCCGTGCTTATACCTTTATTCAATGATTGACTACTTGAAAATTTTTTTCGCAAATATCATCCTTTTTTTCATAAAGAGAATTATATTTTACGCAAATTTTCAACCTTTTAAAATTGGAAGCAATACGTTGGTTTTGATCTAACGAAAGGTCATATGGATTTTTTTCTGGCCCTATTATTAATATTTTGGTACCAGCTTGTATTACATTGTTTGGGTATAAAACTCCTATATTAAAAGTGACATCAGTTAGATTTAATAATCGGTTTAATATTCTTCGTGCTGAATCAACTTGAGCGAAATCCACTTCAATATCATCAACAAAAATTTTGAACTCTTTTATGATCGCAGGACCTGGTCCGTTCGAAACTAAATAGATACCATCTTTCTGATTTTTGTCCTCTGTAAAACTAACAAGAAAATTAATATGTGGTTTTAATGATAGACGGTTATGTTTCCTAACATCACAGAAACTCAATATCGACATCGCCAATGCAACAAATGAAATGATTATTGCAAAATGATCTAAACCGATTTTTTTCTTCTCTTTATCATTCATAATCTGATTAATATTTTTAATTTAATTTAGCGGATTTTGTTTGTAATTAATTTGGAAGCACCCCGGTGTGTTAAAACAAATTGATCCTGCTTCTAATTCATATATTTATTCATTTGTTACTAACACAAGATCTTGTGGACGTATCAAAAAAGGTCGTTTTGCATGCTTTGACATACTTGAGTTATTTGATGTTACCAAGATCTTATCCCACGATATTCGGGATAACTCCCGATCAGAATCAAAAGTCATCAGGTTCGACTCAGTTACATTTTTTATTACTGTCCAGTGAGAATAATCATTTTTTGAATTTCCATCACTATACCAATACCCTAAGATAGCTACCGTATCAGTTCTTTTAGCCTCCATGACTGTTTTTCGAAATTCTGCGCGATCAGGTTCTGTTTGCCAAAAAGGTATCTTAAAATCAAGGTTTGGAATATATTCCTCTCCAGTTTCTTCATATTCTAAAGAAGCTTTTCCAGAATTTAAATATTTAATAGTCCGAGACAATACATCTTTCAAAGTACCAATCTCAAAACCTTTCACAACAGCCATAGGATTTTTGTCTTTGAACATACTTTTTAGAGCATACTTAAAGGTAAAATCCGGTTCAATTTCAGTTAAAAGCATAATAGCATTTGTAACTGAATATATTCCACAGAGACCATCAAGCTCTCCTTGTTTTTTGGAAATAATTGTCATTTACAATTCACCTTTATTTAAAAATTAATTATTATAAAAATTGAAATTCAACGCCGTGCTTAACCGAGCCGGGCGTAGTTAGCAACAGACTCCAACAATGTTAATAAATTCAATAAAAAACGTTAAGTTAAGCAGCGACCACACGGCCAAAAAAATTCCTTGATGCCTGTCTTCAACTTATTTGTTGGTCGAACCCGATTTGTCGGGTGAGTTTTCCACGATGTTGGTCCCTTGGGGAATAGCTCGAAGCCCCTCTCTATTCGCCCGCCAGGGCTTCGTCCAACCGCCAAAATCACCGGCTTGACCGGTGCATTTTGATTGTTAGAATCTATGAAACAATTGATAGAATCTCTTAGAGGGCCCATTTAAGTACCAAAATGGACCCGCTAAGAGCTATTTTTCATGATTTCGAAAAGATTTTATTTGTATTAACCGTGGGGTTGCATAAATTTGCTTGGTCCGACCCTATTTTCGCCTACTGAACCCTCACGGGCTCGCTTCTGATTCTTTCTCTCCACACCGTGAATCGCTCTGTCCATTTGTTGAGCATGTCATATACAAGGACAACTTCTTCCAGATTCTTTCTGTCTGTATAGCGATGCTTTATTTCTGCGATCTCGCCTGGATTCAAAATAACTGGAGACAAGTCAGGAAGACTGGGAACAACATCCTGGTCGTCAATTCTCTTAGTCGTGGATAAGTCAATATAGATTTCCTTGGGCTTATCAGTGTAGTTCAACAAAGAAGCTTGAAGGTTGTTCGTCAAAACGGTCGTGGTGGAACCACTTATATTCTTCACGTACAGAACCAGTACAAGATCGTTTTTTGCCTTGCCTTTTCGGTCGGTGTGAGCCATCGCCTTCACCACCTTCAGCCCGTTGGCAAAATCCTTTTTCTCGGCTGCCATTGTCGAACCCAGAAAACAAAAAAGCGCCAGCAAGATTACAACTACATCTTTCATATCTTCTCCTTTAAAACTGGCTTGTTTGCCGCCCGGCTTTTTGGGTCGGCACCAGTGGCATCTGTCTTCCGCTATTGGCGCATTTTGCCTGAATAGTAAAAGACAATTCTTTTTTTTGTAATCTCCCATACACGAAGGGAGTCGCGAGTGCATCAGCACCTCAGGCGGCAAAAAATTGCTCGCCGGAAGAGGCTGTCATTCTGAAACCCGTGTCCTCAAGAGAAAAAGGATAAGCCCAATTTATTCCTTTTCCATCACTTCTATAGATAAATGTTTTTAAGTTTTCAAGTTTGTTAATAATTCCATGCACTGTTTCATAAGGAATGTCTAATTCGTTTGCGATCAACTTTGGCGTGATAGGCTCTTTGGCAACCGCCATTTTCATAACGATAAAATGATGGACTCTACGCTCTTCTTTCGATAAACAATCTGCATTTGCCATGGCACCCTTTTCGCCTTTTTTTGCCCCTTTTTCTGAAAGCAGTGGCGGTATTCGCATCATAAAACCGAGAAACCCCCATGTACAATTTATGTTTCAGGTCGTTTTTCATAAATTTACCCTATGATATTATTAGTTTATTAAACATTTTTATAAACTAAACATAGCATTAGACTTCGTTATCTATATAACACCGTCCTTCTTTAAAAACTTTTACTGGAGATGTCATCGACATGACATTTTCAAAAGGGTTATCTTTTATAAATAACATATCAGCCCATTTATTTTCCGAGATACTACCAAGTTGGTCATCCATTTTCATTATTTCCATATTTCCGAGTGTTGCCATACGAACTATTTCTTTTGTGGAATATCCATAACGTAGGTACGATTCAAATTCTATTTCTAACGCTCCTGCAAAACAAATCCCAGTACCTCCATCAGTTCCAACACCTACCTTTGTTCCAGTTTTCTTGAAATTTTCAAAACTTTTCGGGGCATAAACTCCAAAACCGTGACAACGTTCAGGATAAACGTGCCCAAAACCCGGCATCTTACGTCCTTCAATTTTGTCTTGAATATAATCGTAAAAACTAAAATAAGATGTACTTAATTGTGGTAGGGTGGTTCTTTCCATATTAGGTTTAACATATTTTTGTAGCATTTCTCTGAAAAATTTATATTCTTCATGTTCAGGAAACCCCTTTGTACCGCAATCCATAGCAAGGAAACTGCCAAGTGACAGAGTAGGGACAATGGCAACATTGTTTTGAGCCATCATTTCCGCATCCTTAATAGAATACGATTCATCCAGCGTCAAGTGAGCAATTGAATTCACTTTTCCACGAATTGCTTTTCTGGCACCCTTAATGAACAATGCATGGCTTTCTACAAGTTTTTCATGTTCATCAGCTAAATCACGGATGTATTTCACCTGCTCATCAGTAAACATGTTATAAACAAAATCTTCCTTACCGCCATAAATAGGTTTATCTTCCAGAAATATTTTAATGGAGTGAGCCCCCCAAGCTACAACTTCATCAATATGGCGTTTGATATCTTCCATATTTTTAGGGTAGTCAAGTATTTTACCGCCAAAAATCATTTCCGCCATTTTGTTAGCAGCACCATTGATATCCCACATCCCTCCTGGAGGTGTTAAAGCGGTATAGCTTGGTAAAATTCTTGGACCAAGAAGTCTGTTGTTATCAATTTCTTCTTTAAGGCCATGTACCATATCATATGCCCCATTACTATCTCTAATTGTTGTACAACCCTTCGAAAGTGCATATTCACAATTCTTCATTCGCTGTGCATCAAAATAATGAAGCCCTGACGGTTTTATACCATATTCACTAATAAGACTTAAATGACAGTGTATATCAGACATACCAGGTACTAAATAATGTCCTTTTCCATCAATTACTTTTTTAATTTCCGGTTTTCCTGATAATGTTTCAACCTCTTGCTGCTGAAGACGTTTTCCAAATCTGACACCATTAATGAGTATAGCATTTTCTTCATGGATTTTACCTTTTTCAACATCAACAATATTGATATTCTTTACAATCCATTTGCTTTTCGGGGATAAATCCCATTGAGCAATATTCTGACGGTTGTATTTGTAGTCAGAAAATTTAACTGCACCTAAATTACCTAATAATTGACCAAATTTTGCAAGCCCATGTTTTTTCATTTTTTTCTCCTGTCATTCCTTAAGGTAATTTTCATTATGCAGTACCAAATTTCGATTTTTTCAATTACAGCATTATCTACTTCAGTTTCATCATTACTTCTTTACCACATAACATCGCCGCGGATGAACGGCAGATCAGTGTATCAAGCCTGCCTTGTATATGCTGAGCAGTTCGTTCGATCCGCTGGTTGGACGGCGCGTAGCGCGGACGACCGGCAGGCATATCCGCGGCGATGTTGAAACGGGAGCGGTACGCGACCGTTTCAATATTGAACTCACTGGTTTGTCCACGTGCAGTGGTTTGTTCAACGGCCCGGGGAAGTGGGGTGGATCATTCACCTTAACTGCTGCTGAAGATTTGCTTCGCTTTGCCCGTTATAACACCAACATCACTGGTGAAACCCGGTGTATGTTGATTGTTGAATCAATTATAATGCATAAATCAAAATCTGGTCAAAAAAATATCAAAACATGCATTTAGGATGTCAGAATTCAGTTTTTCTAATCTATAGTCTCTGTATAAGATAGATAAAGACCGGCAGCCTGCTTTCCTCCTTTATTTTATAAAACCGTGTTAAAAGCTCTCTTTTTTTCGGGCTGTTTTTAAGCGGGGATAAATATATCGCCCCTTTCTGTTGTCCTGCCACATCAGCGTTTTTTAAAAGATCAGCAAGGGAATCGTCATGATCAAGTGACAAACTGTCTCCAGCAACAAAATTGCCTGAGACTTCAATCCGATCATATACAGCATTTATTTGAAGCATTTTCGCAAATGCTTTTTTCACATTTTCAACAGTAACCGGTTTTCCGATAGCAGCCAAGGTCGTTTTATCAACAGATTCAAACCCGATATTAATATATGTATAAAAAGGCAGCCGGTTCAATTGCTCAAAAAAACTTTGTTTTGATTTTAACAGAGAATCCACACTGCCAAAGAGAAATAGAAACGGTTTTTGATCCTTCCGCGATCTGAACCCAAATACATCATAGGCTTCTTGCGCCGCAAAACAGATTAATTCAGGACCTGCAGCCAATGCATCATGATTCCCAAGAAAAAGTCCATGGTAATTTATAATATCTGAACTGAAATAATTTTTCAGGGAAGCGACCTGCCCCCGGATACTATCCTGTGACCTTCTTTGAAATACTTGATCTGATTTGACGCAGCAAAATTTGCAATGATAAAGGCATCCGTCGGCTATGGTCAGAGGAATCACATCATAATCGACATGCCGTGTATCCGGTGGAAGAACAGAGACCCTTCGGCCAATGATTTCATTCAACTGTTTGGATTTTTTATAAAGAGCCTGATCATCATTAACCAGTATCCGTTCGATCAGATCTCTTGCATGCGGATACAGACCTTTTTCATTTGCCATATACAAAGTGCCGAACAACTGAGACCATTGGCCCATGGCATTCATAACCACAGGGTTGGAAAAATAATTGATTTCCCAAACCGGATTGCTGCTATACGGCAGGCAGGGCAAATAATACTCCCCCATCCAAGAAATAATTCCATCAGCTCCGCTTTTATCACCAACAGTATAATAAACCCAGTCGTTTCCGGCCGTCCGCTTAAATTGCTCAGCCGGATGGGGCCAATCAGGTTTAAGTCCTCGAATTGATTTGATCTCTCCGTTCAGATTAAAACAGAACTCATAATCCGGGGTCCTGATTTCAGAATATTTCCCAAACCGTAAAGGAAACGTCTGTTTGACTAATCTATCAGGGCCGCTTTTTTCAACACTAATCATTAAATGCTGCTGCTGTAAATAATCCATTTAAATTCTTCATTATTTTTTTGTTTTAATATTGAGCTCACCGACTCGTTCGAGTGTAGCGGGCTTGTTCAATGGCCAGGGGTAGTAGGGTTTTAAATTCACCTTTGACTACGGATGAAGCTTTGCTTCGCTATGTCCGTCATAAAAAATAACCAGTATCACCCGGTTCATTTTCGTTGTTGTTAAAATCCATATTCAATTCTTATAATGCTGTTTTTGAGTCACCATACCTCCGGCAAAGCCGGAGGCTTACCCAAGATAGCTAACATGTTGAATTTATGTAAATATGCTTGGTCAGACCCCTTTTACATTCAAATAACCAATTTTTCACATTTAGCCCTTATATCATCAGGAAAAATACAGCTTTTCCGCTTCCTTCGATCAAGATGAACGCCCAATAATTCTGATGTTGCAACTTCTGTTTTTGTTTCCGAATTGACCATTATATGAAGAAAACGAAGGGTTTTCTCTTTTACCTCTAAAATCTTGGATTGAATTACAAGTAAATCTCCGGAGACCACCTCTGATTTATACTTTGTGATCTGCTCTAAAGCAGCCATGCCTCTTTTATTCTCGTGAATGTATCTGTTGGTAATTCCGACAGCTGAAAACAAATGCCAAGTTGCCTGGTCAAATTTAGACGTATACCACTGCACATTCATATGATCCATATGATCCATTTGATTTGGATAAACCACGCCTCTGTATGTTTCAATCATAAATCCCTCTTAAAAACCTGAATTCATTAATATCCCCTTTATGCAGGGGAGATCATTTCCCTGGCTGTATATATCGAATCGGTTTCTGCTGTTTGTCTTCACGCTCTTGATGGTTACATTTCTCTTATAATAAACCGGTCCCTTAAACTCAACATCAAGGGAAACAAAATTGGTGTTCTCAGGCTTCATTAATTGGTTCACGGTCTTTCCCAAAATGAGAAAGGGCTGGGCAAAATCACGTTCAAACCCGAATAACCGGGCATATAATTTAGAATAGTGAATACCATTTCCATCACCAGAGATCCGGGCAAAACAAAACCCATTTCTGCCGGGCAGAAACCATCTGGCAATCTTCCTGGCCTCAGGGATGGGTTCATAAACCGTAATGTCAGCATTCAAATCAGCTTTTCCAAAATCCCCTTGATAAAAAAAGGTTTCAGTTGCCGTCCAAACCCTTTCCCCTGCGACGCGAATGACAGCAGAAAGATATGTTTCCAATCCCTTTGAAACAACCCTGACACAGGAAATCTCACAAAAAATGTCAAGGACATCATCAAGACGAATACGCCTGTACTGAATGATTTTCAACCCCTTGCCCAATACACTGAACATGGATAAAGGGGCTTGCTTCAGGCTGAGTATTCTCTGAAAAAACTGGAACACTATGGTAATGGGGTAAACAATTGAAATTTCATTACTTTTTCCTATGTGACAGATCTTATTGAATTGAGACAAATGGGCTCTATTAACCTCAAATCCATCCAATTTCACAGTTATGGGAGGAATGGATTGCTTGCCTTGAAAAACCTTGGAGCGCCCCCAAAATGCATGAAAAGGCGCCTGTAAAAAAAAGAGCTTTGGAATCTTTCTATATTGTATGTGGATAGGCTCTGCCATGATTCACCTCCTTGGAAATAAAATTACCCCGGCATCCTGGTTAACCACCAAAATCACCGGCTCGCCCGGTGCATTTTTGTTGTTGGAATTGTGTATACTGGACTCGAAATTTCAAAATTTTCGATTGCTATTCTTTTTGATCTTGTAATATTTTTTTGGCTTCCTTTATATCAATCTTGGCTTTATGACCATGCTTTTCGAGTAGATGAAGCAAATTACCACCATTTAACAAAGTCAATGGTTTCCCTTTGGCGAATTCATAAGCATCTGGCCCATAATCGGCCGTTGTAACCAGAATTCCTTTTGTCGCACCTTCGTTTACTGTTGTGCCAAATAAATCTCTTACCGCTGAAACACCAACTACGTTTGTGTATCTCTTTGCTTGTATTACAATTTTTCCTCCCCTTATAGGGTCTGGGTCGAAAGCTACAGCATCAACACCTCCATCCCGACTTGCTTGAGTTATTTTCACTTCACCTCCAGAACTCATGAATTCTTTTTCGAAAACTTCTCGGATCAAGTTCTCAAAATCTTGCCAATCCATAGCAGCAAGATTATCAGAGTCATCCATTCCATCAATGACTTCATACGCTGAAGTAAAACGGCGATCTTCCTTGTTAATACTAATAATAGGTGCGACAGGGGACAAACCATGTAACTTGCTGCTTCCAACCCCTTTGAGTTTTTTAAAACATGCCTTTGGGTCAACTTTTTCAAGATTAATTTCTAAAAACTCATCTTTAGATGCTTGAAGAGACATAATACAGGAATTCGCATTTTGACCGGTTGCCTTGTCAATTGAATCAACCCATCCATTGAATACGATAGACTTTAATGCATGCACTGCGTCCGCCTCATATAGTTCATGAATTGTTCTTAGTGTAATCTGATAAAGCAATTGATCATAGAGCTTATTTAATGCTGCACTTGTCAAATGAGTCTCGGTAAATTCATCCCTCGAGATAATATATTTTACTGTTTTTATGGACGGTAAGGAATCAATATCAGGAAGGGAATAATCAACAATCAAAATTTGTGACTCAGCTTGGTAGTCCAGATCCCATTCTTGAGGAAAATAATCAGGATATTCGGAGTTATTCAATACCATTTCACAATAATCAGAGATGGCACCAGGTTCTTGATTCAGGTATTGAGCTTTTTTTTCAAGAATTTTTTTATTATTTACACTCTGCTTTTCTTCATATTTAGATTTTGCTTCCTCCCACTTTTTTATACCATTGGAAAAGTCAGATTCATTTTTTTTATTTTTTAACTCAACGTCGTGTTTTGTTTTCTTCCATGCTTCACAATCCGACAGATATAACTTTTCAGCCTTAGCTTCCTTTTTTTGCCTGGAGCTTGAAAATAATTTGTCAAAAAAACTCAACTTTGGTTGATATTTTTCATCTGAAATAGCTGGTTCTAATGGAATCGAGACCAATTTCGATTTCTTCGGTTTTTTTTGAGGAAATGGGCTTTTGTCTAATAAACTATCCCATTGAATAGTGTCATCTACAACCAAGGTATGCGAAAGGGTAGATTCAAGCTCGCTGATGGCTTCTTGGGCTTCGTTTGTCTTTATAATCGCAAGTTCTTTTTTCTCTTCTTTACTTCTAATTGCGGATTCCCTATCTTTTTTTTTCTGTTCAGCAACTTTTTTCTTTTCCCACATTTCATCCCAAGCAAGCTGCTGAGCGACTGCTTTTTGTTCGACAACATACCTGTCTGACCCCCGTATATGGCGATATTTATTTAGCCCTTCATGCCGAATTTCTATCTCCCACATCTCGCGAGAAGCCATTTTGTATCTCCTTTTTTATTTTTATAGTCCGTGAACGTTTGAGATAACCTGCTAAAAAAGCGCCAGCTTTTTTGGTCAGAGTTTATTGTTTTGTTGTGCTTAGCCATATTCCTTACTGATGATTTCTATCGCAGCTGAATGTGCTTCTTCCGGACTATTAAATATTCGCTTTGTAAAATAGAAAAATGCCACCCCAAATTCAGCTAACTCAATGAATATGAAATTGTTGGTTGAATGAAAAAAGTGAAAGTCAGTATTTGTTGTTGAAAAGACGACTATTGAATTAATCCTTGCTGATTTAGACTTGACGCTAAGAGTCTTCAATGAACCTCTCAAATTTGAAAAAACCTTGGATGGGCTTGTGTCCATTGGGCCTTGAAACATTGCAATAGGCATTTTACCGATATATGGACTATATTCTGAACCCTTTACTCTGTTAAGTTTTCTACGTAGATCAAGTACTTGAAATTTATATTCTAAAGTTTCAAGCCAAAGAATAATAAACTCAGTTGTTTCTTCAGTGAAACTGCTACTTTTGATATCAACTCTATCAAATTCGTGTTTAAGATGTCTTTCTAACAGACCCAAAATATGTGAGTTACAATCTTTGCAAGCAGGCAAGGTCGTTTTATTGTATTTTTGTGATGAACCGTTAGTATTTATTATAAATGTTCTCTTTGTACAACGGCCATAAACCCATTGAGGAATAACATGCTCACGTGTTAACTCCTCTGCCGAACCACAAAAAATACACAAAACAGCTTGATGATTCTCAATCAGGACATCAATAATTTTCTTTTGATTAGTTCGTATCTTTTTTCGAAGTGCAATAAGTCTTGAATTTACACTCATAGAAGATGGAAACTCCTTAAGCACAACGCCAAGCTGAGGGGCTGGGCGACTTTAACCCAAAGCTTTGGGGAAATTGATTAATTTTGTTAAACTTCATATTTTTGAAAACGCACAGACCGCCCGATCCCTCTCGAGCGTTTGGTTCGATTTATTTTTTTCACCAACAGACGATTTTTCTGCAATCCTTATGACCTGTTCAGCAGTTCTTTTTTTGTGTTTTTTAACGTTCCCTCCAAACGATCAGAGAAGCTTGGTATTATTCTTTAGGCATACCCCCTCCTCCTACATCTAATGTCCAATTACAATTAACACACTGATAGAGATCATCTAAATTTCCTTTACACCTAGGGCAGATAAATTTTTCAAAACAATGCTGACAGCCATTCATTTGAATATCTGGTGAATATTTTTTGTGTCCACCATATCCATTACATTCCTTGCAGTAATTTGGATATTTCTCAATATATTCTTTTTGATTCAATTTTTAATCTCCTATTAGCGAACGTTTAAGCTGAGTTGCCGGGGGGCCAAAAACAACACGTTCAGTATGATATTAATTTATTAAAATCCATATTTCCCAAACCGGCTCAGTATACCCCGGTCAACTCCAGCGCTGGGTTATCTGGTTTGAAATAAATTATCTAAAATTCTCTAAATTCAACTGCATTTAAAAAAGCTTCTGCTTCCTCTTCCAACTGTGGGTCTCTCCCCCCCCATGGATAACGGTAAGAATATCCAAAATCGACACCAATAGCTTTATTCTTCGGATGTTGGCAAGTATTACCAATGACTTCCAAAATCATATATGGGTTCCCTGTTGTTTTGTAGGCTTTCTTATCTTCTCCCACTTCATGATGTTTAACGCAATAGGCTGATTGAAATGCATTGAAATCATATTTTGTTTTTACCATTTCAAATCTTTCTACAGGTTGCTGTGCCGTTTTCATTTGAGATATATATTTAACGAATTCTTGTTCGGATTCCATTTTAGGAAGCTTAAATAGAGTCGCTTGGACAATATAACTTGCGCCTGGAGATATTCCCTTTTTTCCGAAGACAACTTGAGTCTCCCCAATATGTTCGATAGTCCACCCTTGTCCTGGGGGTGGAAGAATAGAAAGACCTTTAACTTCATTGATCCTTACTGAGGAATCAACTGGCACGGGCTTTTTATCAACCACACAAGAGAAAAACAGAAGAACGGAAAATAAGATCAGAAATTTTTTCACTCTGCCTCCTTAATGTATACAATAATTATCCAGATAACGGTTGAACTGACGGGCCGCGCCACAGAGCTTAAAGAGGCGGCTGCGTTGCTCGCGTTCCCATCCAGTGATGGGTTATCATTTTTACTTTATAAATTAGAACCATCCTGCCGTTTCAGTGTTGTGAATACCGTCCGTCCATGACCTAAATATATTTGTTGAGGGAAGACTTTTTTGGGCTTTATTAAATGCGATTTTGATACTTCGACCACCCAACAAATGCCAGCACATAAGTGTTTGATAAAATTGCGATGCTATTGAGCCGTGAATCGAGTGATACGGTGCTATAAAATGGGCGCATGTTGGAATCATAGAAAAGGAGCGTGCAAAAGAATTTCTACCAGTTTCGCAGCATAAACAAATAAAATGCTTTGGGAAGATCCATGACCAATAATAACGACGTGACTATATGCCAACTGGTTTTTATCCCACCACACAGATAATTCATCAAGTGATCGTACCTTAATCATTGTAATGTAATCATCTTCCAGTAACAATCTCGAAAATTGAAGAATGCTCTTGGCCAATGGATCCAATAGTGTATCTTCGGTACTAAAATCACCAATATTTATTATGAGGATTCCAAGATGCTTGCTAACTTTGGATGTTGTGAGCCAATCGGATACCCTTCCATCACGCAATTGTACTTTTACAGATTTATTTTTTATTTCTATGATTTTCGATCTGTACACGGAAACGGGATACTTGTCACCGTCAGGTAAAAGTGAAGTTGGAACGAAACATGTTTCATCTATTTTGAATTTTTTTGGCATATTTCTTTAACGCCGAACTGTGCGGCGCGACTTTTTGCATCCGCACCAGTGAAAGGTCAGGTGCTCTTCAATCCATATTTGAAATAACTTTCTCAAATTTCCAGTCTGATATCCCTTCAAGGCCATCAATCAAATAGGATTCCTCTGTAACAGACAAAATATCAGCCCAATATATCGCCCGATCAGCTATTTTCTCTTTATTATCTTTCTTTAATTTGTCCCACCACTCTGGTGATATCGCAAGATTTTCACAGTTTGTAATCGCTAACCGAAAAAGTGCGTCTCCGAGTGATCTTACATCATTATGAGCTTTGGTTGCTAATGACCGCATAAAATCTACACAAACATTTGAAGACGTCTGATGCCATGCAAATATATAGGCCCAACTTTTTTCAATTGGAGCTGAACAAAAGGTAATTAGTTGTAAATCTCGTGAATAATCGCCCAGGTTTTGTAGTTGGCGACCTAAAAAATCAAAATCTGGATAAAAAATTCCTGAAAATGCGATTATGGGTTTTTGTCTCGATTTAAAAACCACATACTTAATGTCTGAATAAGATTTATTCCTAAGGGATTTATCATATTCAAGTTTATGACTGTTCAAGTTTTTCAAGCCAAATGATTTGCCATTCACATACCCAGACAACATTTTTTTTATAGCATCTTGATTTACGCCATTTCCCAACTGGTTTTTAACTAATTCCAACGCGTTCTCAGAAACAAACAATTCTCTACAAAGCGATCGATAGGAGTATAACAAAATCTGCTGATCAGTGGGTATTAGGAGATCATTATCAATTGGTTCAAATAATTCATTGTCATGTCTTTTGCAAAAACCCAAAAATGTAGATACTTTATTTATGCCAGATTTCTTGTAGGTTAAACGGCCTTTATTCTTTTTTAGAAAGCCAATATTTGCACTGATTTTATAGACGTGACCATTTTGTGCGATTGCTGACAAAGATTGGTTTTTCTGTATTGAATGTGCTTTAATTATTTCATTACATCTACGTCCATTCTCATAGTGCAAACAACGGCCTTTTTGAGAAAGTTTTTTTTGGTAATCGATATACTCTGAAATAGGAAATTTGTAAGATTGCTTTAATTGAAACGGCCCAGCAGTAGTTTTACCATCTCTTGACCATCCCACATAGGCAATCGAAATGCCTTCTGATTTTGCTTTTAAATAATTTTCTGTCCCGAGGTCTTTTCCTGAAAAATTAGATTCATTTACCTCGATAGGATAGTCTTCAACTCCAGTAATTTCCCAATCACTTTTTGAAACAAAGAACTCTGCTTTTGCAAGAGTATTTTGAGGATTTGTCTCTTTTATCCAACAATGGGCAAGTGCTCCTTCAACAAGATCATATTTTTCATTTTTCCTTGTAGGCTTTACCTTAAGCTGTAAATAAAATATTTTCATTGTAATTTCAGTATATTCACACCTAATACCGAGTTGAATGTTTAACTCACTGGCTTGTCCACGTGCAGTGGCTTGTTAATAGGCGTGAGGAAAGTGGGGTAAGGGCTATCATCCCTACTGCCGCTGAAGCTTTAGCTGTGCGAGTCCGTCTCAACGAAGGTTGAGCGGCCGCGCTGGTAAAGCTTCAGCGGTAGCATATTATCGGGCGATTGTCCACCCCGCGCCCGGCGTCCTGGTTAACGCAAAAATAACCGGTATTACCCGGTTCATTTTTTTGTTATTTCAATTTTGTGACAAAAGTTAAAAGCGGATTTGACCCCTTATTACTATGGGATTCACTCATTCTATACGTCCCATATCTGGCAAATAATTTTGTATAAAAGCAACGAGCGTTCCTCAAGTGTTTCGCGAGTAAAAGAATTGGCGTGTTTAAAATCGAGGCCGGATAACTGAATAAGATTTTTCATGGCTGCGTTTGATTTATAGAAGTCTTCAACCAATGTTTGTGCTAGGTAGGGTGCGCTTCCTGTATAGGTTCGAAGCTTGTTTTTATATATTTCGTTACCAGAGGATGAATTGTCCTGACCTTTAAGCAGAAGCAATGCACCAAAACGATTGCGTTCATTTTCAAACAAGGCTTCATCATGCTCTCCATTGTCGTCAGTGAATAATGCGCGACTTTCATCATTCCGCGATAGAATGTGTTCTATATGATAAGCATTGCTCTTACCTGTACCAGAAACAAAATTGTATAATGAGTCTTGGTATTGCTTCCCAAGTCCGTCTGAAATGAAAATTTCAATTCTGGTTAAAAAGTAGCGGAGAAATCGTGTGTTGTAATCGCCATATCCCACTTGCTTAAATTGGTTATATGAGATCAGACTCTCTGTGGTTGCATTTCGTCTTTCTTTTATTTCATTCAGCAACTGTTTATTGATACGCTCTTCAATGTCTTCTAATTGGCAGCCAATCAGTTGTGAATGCAGCTTGTAAAGAAATTCTTGGAACTGATTGCTATCATATGCGCGGTTTAACTGAAGCATTACATAAGCACGGTCAAAAGCTTTACTAACTATTGCAATTTTCTCATTTTCATGCGGGTCATCAACGCTGCAGGCTGCTAAAGTAAGCATGATATAACCATCCATACGATTCAGCTCTGAGCTGTAATAGCATTCTGCAAATGTGGAGGCTTCATCCGTCACTAATTGTTTAAGTTTCAAAAAAAGCCGTGCGTAATATTGAAAAGGCCCTTTTAGGAAATCTTTCACACCGTGAGAATTTTTATTGAGATGTAGTTTTTTTTCACAAACCGGTTCATATATGGCACGATGATAAGGACCATCGAATGTTTGACCTTGTTGCCGTGTTTCAGAAAAATGGGCCCGCAGGTATGTGCGAAAAAACGTATCAACTTCGCCATCACCAAGATCTTCGAGATTTCTTAGAGATTCTTCCCAAATGTCGGCGTATGGATCAACTTCATCCTTATCAATCACACCAAGCATTTTCCCTTTAAGTATTTCGTGCGGTTGCAACCGCACACCACGGTCATTTATAACCTCGAAAACCATAGGTACATCGGTACTTTCGACATCAAGATTTATAATAACAACCATTCCTAAAAAATAGTAAATGAATGTATCTATCTTGTGTCGTGAAGGCAAACGCTTAGACAGCTCTTTCTGTATCAATTTATAATTATTCAACATATGACGTTCGGTAACACCGTTGGCAACTATTTCAGATAACGCGTCAGGACTTTCGAATAGTGATTTCATGATGTGCTCTCGCCTATCATGAGCCATCCAGAATTGTTTCTTTCCTCCTGAACCAACCCCCAGTATCTTAGCCTTCACCCACTCACGCAAGTCTTCTGAGTCGAATTGATCTGGACTACACATATGGTACAAGGCATTAAGCATCAGGGTGAGTGTCGTTAATCTTTGCTGCCCATCTACGACATACATTTTGTTTCCGGATTTATTGGTTATATATGTGTTTAGGTAATACCAAGAATAGTTTTTGGTAACACTCCCTTCTGATGGGTCAAGATCTGGATGTTCAGCATAACTCTGTTCAAAGTGGTAAAAAATATCATTAATAAGCTGCAAAACGGTTTTGTCTTTCCACTTATATTCACGCTGATAAAAATCTATGTGGTAGTTCGTGGTTGAAAAAAGTGTATGAATATTTTGTTTTTCAGGGTTGACTTCCATGTACTTCTTTTCCTTTTCTGGGTTTACAATGTATTATATTAACAAATTGACTCAAAAAAATATTGGGGTGTCAAAATATCTCCAATCAGTCTTTCCAGGTCTATAGGAGATCCCTGGACTTTGGGTAACGGCCCGGGTGATTAGCAGCCAAAAGCTGTCAGTTCAATTCGGATTGTTGAATTATTTATGCTGCCTCTGAATTTCTCATTTTGAAATTCCTTGATAGCGTTTTGCTCTCATGTTAAATGCGTATTCCGTTCCTTCCATAACATCACATATTTCTTTTTTTATTAATGGTTGATCAACACTTCCTGCAGCAAACACGTTAAAATACTTACTATCAGAATCCATAGATATTACATGCTCAGCATCTCCATTGACAGGGATATTAGCATTGTGGGTGACGACAATAACCTGTCTTTTTTCTTTTGCCTTTTTCAATCGATCAACAACTAATTCATATACTAACCGATTGTCTAAATCATCTTCTGGCTGATCCAGAATTAAAGGACAGTCGCCGTATGACATTATGAATGTAAGAACAGCTGTTGTTTTTTGTCCAGCAGATGCTGTAGTGAGCGGTTTAAAGGAAGACACTCCTGCAGGTTTATATAGTATGGAAATTTCATCCTCAGGCATTAAAAGTATTAGGTGATCAATTTGTGCCGGTGTAAGCTTATTAATTCTATTTTTAAAATGGCCACCAAAACTGGTATTTTCAGAACCTTGATTCAGCTCTTTAATTATTTTTCTAAAATCTTTTATTGTTGTGGTAACTAATCCATTGAAGACTTTTGCTATAAGACGATCAACCTCTGGTTGGAATTCTGTTTCGCGTTCAATAATATCTCTAATTTGTTGCTCAAAGCTATCCTTATCTCTAAAAGTCTTAATAATTATTTTGACGTTTTCACCTTTTAATATCTCTTCAACAAATTTCTTCCTTTTAAGTGAGATCTTATTAAGGGTCTCTACATAATCATCCAGTATTTTCTCTTTGTCTGTCTGTAAACCCTCAAGCTCACTTTCTAATTCTGAAAGACTTTCCATTACTTCTTCTTTTTCTTCTTTTTTAGATGAAAGCTTTTCATAATTATCTATTTCATCTACACCTTTCTCTAAGAGAGATTCCTTCTCGGCTTCAAATTTCTCATTGTTTTCACTAAAATCTTTTTTCCATTGTGTTGCTTCAACAGCACTATTGTAATTTGATTCTACTGTTTTAATGTCTTCATGTAAGCATATGAGTTTTCCTTGAATTTCTTCAGTTCCATCCATAGCCAATGTATAGGCATCTTTTATTTCTATTTGATATGCCGTATCTATGTCGGTAAAATTATTTTTCGGAATTTCAATCTTTGGTATTATTTCTGCTAATAGCTTAGAACTTTGCCCGATTTTAGATATTGAAGCATCAATAATTTTTTCTTCCTTTCTGTACCTTTTATTGGCAGATAATAAAGTTGAAATAGAACTTTCGTCAAAGGCTTTGATACTATCGGCTAAATCATTGATTTCTGTTTCCAGCTTTCCTTTTCCAGCGAGTTTGGATTTAGCGGTACGAATTTTAGTTGAAATCTCTAGGAATTTATCGATTAAAGTGTCTTTTTCTCGCTTTAAATCATCCATTCCTTCAGCAGCATCATCAATTCTATCTCGAAGGTAATGTGGGTTCTGGGCAATGTCATAAATTTGTTTTTGCGAGTATTGTTCAAATTCAAAAAAATCAATAAAACCTTCGTTCGTGATCTTTTCCCACCCAATCCCAGAGATAAATTTTTGTATTTCAATACTTTGGGAACTTGAATTGTTTATATTGGTGGCTTTAAGACAGTATAAAATTCCTTGACGTTCAAATAATATTTCAAGCTTACTGTCTTCACGAAAAACCCCTACTTGCTTATTACATTTTTTATAAAAAGCTTCATGGTCCTTTAAAATATCGTCGCTAATATCAGAAGTTCTGTTAAATAACCCACGAATAAAACGCAAAATGCCTGATTTACCGCTACCGCGGCCTCCAATTATGGTATTCATTTGTGGATTGAATTCAACAATTAGTGGTTCAGATTCAGAAGTTACTTCTGTGTTATAAATTAAAATATGGCGTATCCATAATTCGGGAGGCTCGTAAGGTGCATCGACAAAATTATAACAGTTACGAACTCTAAGATCAGGTAACAAAAATGCCTGTCGAAGACTTTCAAGATTTGGAATTTCTTCCATTTTAATCCAGGTATATTTGTCACCAATTCCATCAAGACCATGTTTGCTGCTTGTGGCAGACATGGGGTTATCTGAAAAAGTAAGCAATGTCATTTTTTCAGCTAAAGCCAGCTTTATAGGACGATACCAATCTTTCAGCAGATTTTCAGCAATCTCCTGACCATAATAACCTGTTATAGCAGTCTGCAAGGTTATGTTTCCTTGAATTCGCAAATCGTTTTCAAGAAATTCTTTATGGACGATCTGAATTGCATTTATATATGAAGATTCATAAATAGTCTTTATAGTGTCATGGCTAACATTACTGAGGCCGGAATACTGGTCAACGTGGGCAGGAATCACTATACAATCAGCTCCAGCCTTCTCAATTATATCTTGAATCCGTAATGATGAGTGAGCTGTAGATTTTCCAAAATCGTTCCTTTTTATTTCACATCCAAGCAAAAAATCTTCAACATCTTGAGTGTTCTTGTCTTTTTCAAAAATTAATAGCAAATGCACTTTTGAGCTATCACAAGTAATTTCAACTCCAGGAAAAACGGTTATTGGCTGCCCTTTAGCAGCATTAATAATGGAATCAATTCCTGCGCCTGAATTATGATCAGTTATTGCTACACAATCCAATCCTCGTTCAATTGCTCTTGCTACCCATTGTTCGGGAGTTACAGATTTATCCTCAAAGCATTCACTTTCAGTTGTGTGAAGATGTAAATCACATTTATACCATTTTGTACCAGGGTAATTAATCAAACTTTCCATATTTTTATCTGACCTTAATTGATGAAGTTGTATTTTCCTTAAATTTTCTTAATGGTAATATTTTTTTACTAAACAAAACCCCAAAACCTTGAACGCTGAATTTAGATTAATGTTTATTCATAAACTACAAGAAGTGCTATCCATTTACGAGCCGTTCTAATCCAAGTCTAAAATTATCAGATATTTGATTCTTTGTTATAATTTTTATAAAATTACTCCAATAAACTTCATCAACACCGTCACGAATTCCTCTACAAATAATATATGCAAGAATTTGTTCAAATTTGTTCCATTTTTCATTATAGATTATTTCATCGCGAGCTGAATTTAAGTCAAGATCATTTTTACCTTCAATATCAAGGACTAATAAAAACGGAAAGGGCCATCTCAACATGGCTTTTTTATCTCTGGTATAGTAATTGGGGAATAATCCTCCATAATATGTAATGCCATGATTCGAAAATTTAGAGATAGATCTTGCTAAAAATGATTCTTGGAGGCTAGATTTAATTTTGCCATCATCATCTATGTCTATTGTTAAACTTTTCTTTTTTATTTCATTTGTTTTATACCCGATTTCCATATTCAGTTCATAAGAGACTTCATCAATTTCAATGGTTTTTGATAACTTCTCTACTTTGGAGACAGGAACATCATTTTTTTCAAGGATAGCGACATTCGCATTACCTTCAAACCCAAAATCATTAAAACTAAATTTAATTTCTTTGATATTCTCATCCGCTCTCCAGGTAAAATCTTTTAGTTCTTCAGCCAAGATGCTATAAAATTCTTTTTTAGTATATGAAATCATCTCTTTATCTGTTGTTATTTCGATAGGAATCGCTGGTTTAGCAACCGCCTTTTTTACAGCTAACACAAATTCATCGTTAGATAATTTTTCCCATGGATTTTTTTTCTTACGTAAAAAAAGTTTTGTGGAAGTCCCGGGTGTTTTTTTATTACTTTTGATTGTTGTAAATATGCTATCATAACCTTCAATAATTATTTTAACTGGACTATCGTAATCATACTGATCTTTTAGCTTTTTTGTCTCCACTTCCATTGAATCGGCAACCATAAAACAAGATAGGATACCAATTCCAAATTGAGATATTGGATCAAATTCAATATTCGTATTTGCTTGTAATTCGAAGAACTCTCTGGATTTGTAGTAGGATGAGCCTATGTTAGAATAGTATTTATCAATTATTGATTGATTCATTCCGATCCCATTGTCAATAATCTCTAAATATTCTTCATCATTTTCAGTATAATATTTCACTTTAACCAGCGGTTCATATGGAACGTTCCATTTTTTATGTAAAGCCCTGCTAAGTAAACATGCGTCAATTGAATTTTGAAGCAGCTCCCTCAATGCAACCTCCGGATTACCATAGAGTTTAGTTCCCATTAATAATTCAATGATTTGATTTTTATTCAAATTAAAACTGGTGTCCTGATATTGATATTTTGGTTTTCCGGTTGAAATATCTTTTTCAGCATGAATTTTACTGCGATCGACATGGGTCGGCAGTTCAAGATTATATCGATCGTCAGCATGCAATTTTGATATAATCACACTACAATTTCTTAATTCATCATCTATAATGTCACAAAATTTTCGGATACTTGCTTCAATCGCAGGATGTTTACAACTTGCTGAAAATGATATTCTGTTAGGTTCGATAGACCATGCTTTTATGCTTCTATGTTTCTCCCATTCTAATAATGAAATTGGATTCCGAACAGCAAGGTGAGAAAAAAGGACTGAGGGAGTTCTTTTCCCATCAAAATCTAACAAATCAGCTAACCGCAATACCACGCCGATGAAAGGGAGGTTTACTGTGGTTTCTTCATCGCACAAAAAATCAGCCTCCATGCCGAGAAGGACCATTGCATCTTCATTATGACTGAAACATAACTCTGCGAACGAAAAACTAAGATCTTGTTCGTTATAAAGGATTTTGCCTTCCCAGTCCTTACTTATTATGCTTCTTGCTCTTTCTGCATGTGTGCTTCTGATACGCTCAGATATTAAATGCGATTTCAGTAGTAGGGCTTTTACATTTTGCCCAGATAATTCTAACCTTTCAATTTCTTCTAATTTGTCAGGATATGTTTTCGTAAAACGATTATATTCTTCAAACAGTGCCTTCTCTTTTTCTGTTGGATTTTTTCCTTCCCAATCCCTTTGCCATGCTCTGAGCTCTTCTTCTGATGCGGCCATTCCAATGTCATGAAAAAATGCAGTTAGAATTAAGAGCGTAAGCTCCGGTATAGAAAGTTTTTTAATATTTTCTGAAGGAATAATTTTTTCCATTAAGTATAATACTCTAAATAAATGCTCCCCATCATGAAGCGTATATTCAGGCATATATTTAATGACCAATTTTGATTTTTGATAAGCATAAGCAATGCATTCATAAATTAAACTTAATTGTTGGCTTGCAATAGCCTGGCTTTTTTCTTCAGCTTTCGATTTTAAAGTAGAATATAATCTACTTTTTACTAATCTGAGTTCGATTTCTCTTTGCCAATCTGCCATGCGGGTCCCCATTATATGAAAACTTTATTTAAGAAAAATTTATAAAGTAAAACTTTACAATGCCCTGTTATGCTAATCAATTGAGCTTCTCTTTATTGTAAGAAAGATTTGTTAACTTTTTCTCCCGTCTCGAAATTAATGTTTAACTCACTGGCTTGTCCACGTGCAGTGGCTTGTTAATAGGCGTGAGGAAAGTGGGGTAAGGGCTATCATCCCTACTGCCGCTGAAGCTTTAGCTGTGCGAGTCCGTCTCAACGAAGGTTGAGCGGCCGCGCTGGTAAAGCTTCAGCGGTAGCATATTATCGGGCGATTGTCCACCCCGCGCCCGGCGTCCTGGTTAACCCCCAAATAACCGGTGAAATCCGGTTCATTTTCGTTTGTTGAAAAGCCATCTTTTTTGAATTATTGTCTCAGCTTTTCAAGTGCCAGACCTGCTTCCGGAGCCAGTTTAATAAAACCAGCCAAAGTATCGCAGATGTATTCATCACATGCTGCACAATGATCGATATTTTTCGAAACACAGCATTCTCGAATTTCACAGTTTTTACAGTGGAAAAATTTTCGACCATTTGATTTGCAGCCATCACAATTGATTTTTTCTGGGCTCATCTCAAACTGATAGATCTTAGACCACTTTTGAGCCGTTTCTTTTCTTTTGCCGTCATTATTTTCAATTGTGGCGAAATATGTATCACATTGAGAACAATTTAAACCACAATAAGCAATCATAGTATCTCCTTTTTTATGAATGAAATGCAACATCCAGCATCACAGGTGAAATCCGGTGCATGCTGATGGTTGATTATTTTTCTTAAGAATTGGCTTAGCTTGCTTGGCTAACTATCCTGATAATTGGCTCCACCACAATATGAGTGCAAACTATATTTTAGAATTCATTCCGAGTATCTTCTGAGGCGCTGCTCTATTGTTCCCGTGTGTAACTCAAATAGGTGATTGTCGAAGTCGTAAAAATACAATGACTGTCCCTCTCCTTCCACTCGTGGTCTCGGTGGTTTTATCTCAACGCCGAGAGCCCGAAGCTTTGCTTCGAATTTGGGAAGGTCCTTGTCAGAAACCTTCAATGCTATGTGCCTATAGGAACGATCTAATAAGGGTTCTCCCTCCATGGCTGCGATCCAGATACCCCCGAGCACGAAAAACTTCTCCTTGGACAAAGAAAAGTTTTTTCCGTCGCTGTCATAGACTTCTTCAGCCCCCAGACCGTCGCAAAGGAACCTGGTCATTCGACCAAGGTCACGGACAACGAAAGTGATGTGGCTAATTCCCTGAATCTTCATAGTTAGTCCTAATAGCTGTGCTGACCGGCGTCTTACACAGATAAAGTAAACGCATTTTAATTGATCGGAGAACGATTCCAAATAAGCGGTTTATCCGTCTTCATTTGGCTTGTTTGAACTTTTTTACATTGAATTATTCGGTCATATTCCCTTAAAAGGCCCATTCGCGGACTTGACTTTTGCTTCCGCTGGCATCGAAACTGGTTCGAGAACCTGACCATGACAAAGAGTTTTTAGAAATTCTTTACAAAAAGGGAAGGGAGATTTTGTAAGTATAATCTTTTGAGTCTCATTTTAGAATTTCGATAGTTTCATCGTATTCGCCACGTTCATCTGAGCGAGGTTTATATTTGCTGTCCCCATATTCAAAAATGAAAGAGTTAACTTTTTGCCAAGTCTCTCCATTCTCTTTAGCAAATTTTAAAATTCTGAATGTAGGTAGATTAAAAACCTCCATTTCTTTTTCGTTTACAGATAAACTTCCCGTTCTGATTTCATGTATATATTTTTTTGAGACTCTATGTGATTCTATAGTATTTGAATGGCTGTGCCCTGATAAAATCAAGCGAATATTTAATTTAGAATAAAGTAAATTTTTAATTTCCTCTACAATTTTTTCATCCCCCCACTGTTTTAAAGGGTGATGGCATAGCAATATTCCTGTACATGGCTTTTCTTTTTTTACTATTTCATACAAAGCCTCAATAGTTGATCTATTTATTTTCACTTGATCATTTTTATAGGTCATATTTAATGCCGTATTAATTGAAAAGATTCTTAGTCCAAATCTATCGG
>JADGFH010000609.1 GCA_016743925.1 Labilibaculum sp. | reverse complement strand
CCATAAAGCTAAACGTAATAGTTATTCCTGCAGCTTTAACCGCTGGACTTTCCTTACTACTATACCTCTTACCAACTTTAGTATTAGATTTCCTGAGTCAATTCGAGCAAGGCTATTTCCAACAAATTAGCCAAGCCAACCCAAATGCGATGGCATTTATTACTCAAATCCAAAACTATTTGGTTGATGCTAGAATAGCTATTTTTAGAGCCGATGCTTTAAGAACGATTATTTTCATTGGTCTTGCTTTAATCATGCTGTTTATTTTCTTCAAGAAATACATTAAAACCGAAATATTTATTGTTGCACTTATTGTCCTTATTGTTGCTGATTTATATCCGATCAACAAGCGATTTACTAAAAATGACAACTTTGTTGATCAAAAAGAATTGAATTTGGCTTATATGCCAACCATGGCTGATTACCAAATCCTTCAAGCTGAACTAAAGAAAAAACCTGAGCTGCAATCAATCGTTAAAGATGCTTTAACAAAATATACGCATGAACATAAAAAGTCGAGTGATTACGAAAAAGTAGCAGCGCAACTTTGGGCAGTAACCTACAACACCAATTATCGTGTTTTTGAAAAAGCAGGTTCACCATTCAAAAATGCACGAACTTCCTACTATCACAAATCTATAGGAGGTTACCACGGAGCTAAACTTCGTCGTATTCAGGAGCTTTACGATTATCACATCGATAAGGGAAATACGAAAGTCTTGAACATGCTTAACGCTCGTTACTTAATTACACAAGACGAAAAAGGACTGAAAGCGGATTATAACCCGGATGCTTTAGGAGCTGTTTGGTTGGTTAATTCATATAAAACTGTAGCCAACTCTAACGAGGAAATAATGGCATTACATGCCTTCAATCCTGCAAAAGAAGTCATTATTGATAAACGATTCGAAGATCAACTACAAGGCTTAGACATAGCTGTAGATTCAACTGCTAGCATCACAATGGTGAAATACTCACCTAATGCAATTACTTACGACTACAAAACAAATTCGGAACAATTGGCGGTGTTCTCTGAGATGTATTATCAACCTGGTTGGAATGCATATATTGATGGAAAAGAAGCCAAGCACTATAGAGCAAACTATGTATTAAGAGGAATGCGTTTGCCTGCAGGTAATCACCAAATAGAGTTCAAATTTGAACCAAAAGCATATTTTATAGGTGAGAATATTTCCTTAGCTAGTATGATTCTGTTCTTCTTGCTTTTAGTTGCTGGAATTGTATTTAGTATTAAAAACATCAGAAAAGAGAAGATTTAAAATGAGTAGTCAGTACACACGAACACAACAGTTTGTCAACTTTATGCAGAAAATCGTCTTCTTGCATATTGTGCTATTTATAATGCGCTTATTCTATTTTTCACTGGAAAAACTAATCCGAAAAGATAAACGCATTGCATTGTTTTTTCTTACTGAAAAGCACTATTTCGATAATTCGAGATATCTTTTTGAATACATGCGAGAGAAAAATGATTTCAATAGTATTTTATTCACTTCGCACAAATCATTGTATCGAGAATTAAACGAAAAATTCCCAGGTGAAGTTGTTTATGCATGGTCCTTAAAAGGCTTTTTCTTGTTCTTAAGGAGCAAAAATATCATTCTTTCATATGGTATTAGTGCTGCGGCATTTAAACCCTATTACTTGCATGAAAAGTGTAAGAATATCATCTATCTTGGACATGGTACACCAATGAAAAAGATGGGATTGCAAACTCCAGTGTGGCGTAAATATGGGAAAGAACGCCAATTACAAAAATACACGTATATGGTGGGCGGTTCTCCTCTCGAACAAATGATACATGCAGCAGGTTTTAATATCGACATGAACAATGTTTGGGTAAGTGGATTGCCTCGCAATGATTATTTATTAGAGGATATTAGCCTAAATCCAGATTTGTTAGTTGCCAACCCTATTCTCGATCGAAAAATTATTTTGTATGCTCCCACTTGGCGCGAAGAAGGACACAAAACACACTTCTTCCCTTTCGAGGATTTTGATGCAAAGAATCTGTCAGCTTTTCTCGAAAAAGAAGACGCATACATATTGGTTCGTGGTCATAAAGAAGATATTAAACGAAATAGCGTTGAGAAGACTCATGACTTTTTCGCTATTGATCGAGTCATTAAAGCCGATCAGGATCGCTTTGAAGATGTGTATCAACTATTGCCTTACGTTGATGTATTGATAACCGACTATTCCTCGCTATGGATTGATTTTCTGCTTTTGGATCGACCAATTATATATTTACCTTACGATTTGGAAGAATATAGAGAATACAAAGGCTTTTTTATCGATTTTGAAGAGAATACTCCTGGAGCAAAACCTTCGAGTCAAAAAGAATTTATAACACACTTGCATCGATATTTCGATAAACCACAAACGCATGCCAAATGGCGCAAGAAAATTCGTGATATGTATCATACTTATCAAGATGCAGACAGCTGTGAACGAGTTTTTCAGGAAATTAGAAAATTGAATCAATGAACCTAAACAAATACTCCAAACCAGTCATCTTCTTCACCACCCTTTTGGGATGGATCTTTATTGTTCCCCTCACTTTTTTGATTCCGAAAAAAAGAAATCGAATGGTGCTAATGGGCGCAAAAGATGGTTTTTTCATCGATAATGTGAAGTTCTTTTTTCTCTATTTATCCGAAAAAGAAAAAGATCAGGATTTCTATTTGTTAACTGCAAATAAAGAAACCTATGAAACACTGCAAACAGAGTATCCTAATATCTTATATTATCCATCAGTGAAAGCTTACTGGATTATGCTTCGAAGCAAAGTATTTGTCGTAGATAATTTTTCGTGGATGAATAATTGCCGATTTCAATTGTTTTGGCGAGCTAAAATTGTTCAGATTTGGCATGGAATTGGCTTCAAGAAAATTCAGCGTAGCAATAAGTTTTTTATAAAAGAAACCAGTTCATTGTACCGCCGTTTTATTCTAAATTTTGTTGGAAAACTACCAAAATATCAGGCACTAATATCTACAGGTGAATTTTTTACTAAGGAGTTTTTCAAGCCAGCTTTTATTTCTGATCATTTTATTGATACTGGCTATCCTAGAAACGATGTAATTGTGAATCCTGTAAAGTATCAAAATGCATTCATCAATTCAGATGTAGAAACCATTAATAAAGTGGCTGAGATGCGTAAACAAGGCATTAAATCGCTTCTTTATGCTCCAACCTTTCGCGATACTGGTGGCGATGGAATCTCTGATGGCATTTTAGATTTAGAAAAGTTAAATCAGTTCGCCTTAGACAATGATTTTGTTTTTGTATTTAAGCTGCATCCATTGCCTCAATACAAAACGATTAGCGATGATTTCGAACGAATTATTTGGTACGACAACGTAAAAGATGTTTATCCTTTTCTGCCAGAAGTAGATGGTATGATTAGTGATTACTCCTCCATTTACATGGATTATATTCTTTTGAATCGACCGATCTTTTTCCTTTTGTACGATCGTGAAAAGTATGAGACAAAAGATCGTGAACTACACACATTCTTTAATGATTTTCTTGTCGGATCTATTTCTACAAATCAGGAAAAATTAGAAAAAGACCTTCTTTATTCTTTTACCCAGCAGGATGAGTTTAAAGAAGAGAGGTCTAAAATTATCGAGAAGTCTTATTTGAACACGGATGATAACAGTTCTCAAAGAATTTTTAAATTCATTCAGGAACACTATCTTCGCAACAACCAATAAAGAAAAACTATGAAGAGAATCATCACCTTTGGAACATTTGACCTTTTTCACATCGGACATTTAAAAATATTGGAACGTGCAAGAGCGCAAGGTGATTACTTAATCGTAGGTATTTCTACTGATGCTTTGAATTACTCTAAAAAGCAGAAAAATCCGATCTATTCTCAACAAGATCGTATGCGCATTATTGAATCTCTTAAAGTTGTTGATGAAGTTTTCTATGAAGAATCTCTAGAATTGAAAGGAGAATACATCAAACAATTTAATGCTGATGTTTTGGTGATGGGAAACGACTGGGAAGGCCGTTTCGATGAGTTTAAATCACTTTGTGAAGTTGTTTATCTTGAACGCACTCCATC
>JADGFH010000608.1 GCA_016743925.1 Labilibaculum sp. | reverse complement strand
GCTTTAAGTACATTGTCCCTAGATTCGTGCTTAAAACAAGCTGAGTTGTGTTTAAAGCAAAAAAGGTTTGAGATGTCACGAGAATATAGTTTGAAAGCTATCGAGATGGATTCTTTATGTGGAGAGGCCTATTTATTAATAGGTTATGCATATGGTGAATTTACCAGATCATTAGAGGTTAAATATTTTCACAAAAAACTGATTTTTTGCCTTGCAGTAGAAAAGTTTCAGAAGGCAATGGAAGTTGATTCGTCTGTCACTGAAAAGGCTGAGTTGTGGATAGAATCGTACTCTAGACACTTTCTATTAAGAGATGAATTCCATGGTGATTTTAAAGATGGTGATAAATTCAGAGTAAATTACTGGATCAATGAAGAAACTACTTTTAGGTATTCAAAGTATTAATATGAGATATGAATTAAGACTTATTGGATTTGTTCTTTTTACCTTAATGATATTTAAAGGTAATTGTCAAATGATTGAGGGGAATTACCCGTTTCAAATGGTAGATTCTTTAATTTTTGAAGAAGGTTTGGAGTTGGTCCAAATAAAAGTGGATACAAAACCAAAGAACTTTATTTCCACAATTGAAGCTCACTTAAGAAATGGACTTGAAATAAAAGAGTTAGATAAAAAGTACTTTCGAAAAAGAATTAAGGAAGTACATTCAGCTACAAATATTCAAGATTTTATAGCTGGAATTTCGAATTATTCTGCAGATACAATCTTCATTCCAATACAAGATGAAAGTTTGATTTCAATAATTGAAGCTAAAAATGCAGAAGGACTATGGAAACCGATTCAATATTGGCCAATAAGTGGTTGTGGAAACAGCTATTATTCTGAATGTATTTTACCGAATCAAACACTTTTATTCACTGTAAAGAAGAATTTTGGAAACTTCCATACTTCAATGAGGTTAAGATTACATGGATCAGATACAATTTTTGTTTCGAAAGAATTTAAAGGAAGTATCGATAAGGAAATGTTTATTATTAAAGAGAATATCATTCAAGATTATGAGCATATTCTATGTGGTAAAGTGTTTTTTCTTGAAACTCCAAGGTTTGGTAATTTTTATAAAGAGCTAGATATCGAGATTGAAGTAGTTAATGAAGATGAATAAATAAGATTTCTAAAAGTTAAATAATGAAAGCAATAATATTGGTGATATTTCTTTTACCATTTTTTACAATGGGACAGAAAAATGATAAAATCGATCACTTTTCAGCTTTAATAGGGAAGTCATATTATGGAATGTGTGATATTAAATTGGAAAATTTTTATCATGGTCAAGGATTTATGCTTGATTCTGAAATTAATGATGATTATGGAATAACAACTTTAATAAATTCTGATACAACAATTGTGCTTCTCACTAGAACTATAAATAGAACGTTGGAAGGAAAAGCAGAACACTCAATTTTAGATGTAAGTTTTATTGTTGGAGATTATTATCTGAGTAGACCTGTAGAAAAAAATGGAGAAATTGATACGGAGTTAATTGCCTTTGTTGTGTACGAAGATCAAGAAAAGTTCGAGAATATAAATCTTGTTTATAGAGCTAATAGAGCTAGAGAGAAGTTAGAAGTTGAAAATAAAACAAATATAATTTGTTGGAATATGGATTATGATATTGGGCCATAAAGAACTTAGAATTAATTAATCACCTATTAACTAACGGGTGACCAACGAGGGTATATTCATTTAAATAAATTAAACTAATACGCTAATAATGGGTGTTTAATGTGTTTGAAATTAGGTTCTGTTGGGGTCACATATAATCCTCGTGAGAATACTTACGAGGATTTTTTTATGTAGTATAATTTTTTCCTGAATTGTTAGGATAATTGAATACCGAAATAAAATATTCATTGGTTAAGGTAATGTTATTAGTCTGTTTAGATTCTGTGATTACAGAACTATATAAAATTATTAAATATTGGGTTTATTATTGACAATTGGCATATTCATATGTAGTTGTTGTATGGTCTGTGGGCTTAATGTAACCCTGCAAGATATTGATAGATAGTTCCGAAGGTGGTGTTTGGAGAGGTAAAAAAAATAAAAATTCAATTTTTATTTAATTTAAAGTTTATTTAAATAGACATAATTATTGTTATTGAACCAATTGAATACCTAAGAGTTAGCATGTATTCGTTCCTCAAGACTAAATGCATGTGTATGGAAATGCGCCTTTAATTGATACTTTTGAGCCTTTCATCAATGAAAAACGTTAATTCGTATAAACTAAAAATCCATTTCAGTCCGGAATGAAATGAGAATTATCAAAGAAACAATTACTCAAAAAAACAAAATGAAAAATTTAACTAAAGTTTTCGCTATCGCAATCGCGATGTTCGGATTTGCAAGCAGTTCTTTTGCACAAGAAACAGCCTCGGCTTCTGCTACAGCAACTATTATTGCACCAATTGCTATTGTAAAAAATACTGATATGGTTTTTGGAAACATCGCTGTGCAGACAGACGCTGCCGCCCAGACAGTAACGTTGGATGCAGCTAGTGATGCAAATGCTTCACACTCGTCGTTAGTTACTTTGCCAAATTATAATAAAGTTACACCGACAGCTGCCAAATTTACTGTTAGTGGAGCTGTTGATTATACTTATTCTTTTGACTATCCAGCCACTATTTCTCTTACTAATACAGGAGATCCTATGACTGTTACTCTAACTTGTAATGTTGCAAAAACGGCGGGTATATTAACATCAGGTTCTGAAATACTTTACTTTGGAGGAACTCTTGATATTGGAACAAATCAAGCAGCTGAAGTATATAATACTGCTACTAATTTTGATGTAACAGTTAACTATAACTAATTGATTGGTCATCAGGAAAAGACATAGATTATATATTCGTTTTTTCCTGATGATTTATTAAGTGTATCAAATCTTTATTAAAGTTTCTATTGATAGCCATAAAAATGACTTTTTCCTCAATAAAATGATTATGAGTGTAGTAGTACAAACACAAATAGCCGTAAAGAAGTTAATACCTATTTTCCTTTTTGCTTTCATTGCTTTATCTATTTTTTCTTCAGGAAAGGTGATGGCACAGGGCAACTTGCTGATTACCCCACGAAGGGTTGTCTTTGAGGGAAAGAAAAGAATTCAGGAATTGAATTTGGCAAATACGGGAAAGGATACGGCAACTTATAACATCTCCTACAAACAAATCAGGATGACTGAAAATGGGCAATTTAAAGAAATTACTCAGCCAGATCCGGGTCAAAACTTTGCAAGTGACTATCTTCGTTTTTTTCCACGTCGGGTGACTCTTGCTCCTAATGAAGCTCAGTTGGTAAAAATGCAACTTATAAAAACCAATCTCTTGCAGGATGGTGAGTACCGTTCTCATATCTATTTTAGAGGAGTGCCTAAAGAAAAACCTCTTGGTGAGCATGAAGACGGTAGTGAAACCAAGTTTCTCTCAGTGAGTTTGACGCCTGTTTTTGGCATTACCATTCCTGTGATTATTTGCAGAGGAGAATCTACCGCTCAGGTGAGTGTTTCCGATTTGGAACTTGTTAAAGGTGAAGGTCAAGCTTTTAAGCTAAAACTAAAGTTCTATCGTACTGGGAATATGTCGGTGTATGGAGATATTCGAGTTGATTATATTTCGCCAGAAGGGAAGTTGACTCAGGTAGGACTTGTAAAAGGACTAGCTGTTTATTCACCAACTGCCTCTCGAACTTTTCGTATGAAACTCGATCAGAAAACTGGAGTTGATTATACTAAAGGCAAATTACATGTCGTGTATAGCAGGCAGAAAGCTGATAAAGGAAGTATGCTATGCGAGGCAGAACTAGATTTGCACTAATATATTCTATTAAAGAGAATTAGAATGACTGTTGCATTCAAACGAAATCGTCTTTTAAGATCCATTTGCCTTAGCCTATTTCTTTTAGTAAGTCATTTGGTTTCAAAGGCCCAAGAATCATTAGTTCCATTATCAGTTGTTACCCTTCAGGATATTAATTTTGGAGCCTTCTTTCAGGGGAATTCAGGAGGAACTGTCACAGTTTCATCAGACGGTACCCGATTGGTTAGCGGTGATATTATAGAAGCAAATATTTCAGGAT
>JADGFH010000607.1 GCA_016743925.1 Labilibaculum sp. | reverse complement strand
CTTTAATATTATTGATTTAATAAATGAGGTTCTCGAAATGCAGGAAATGAGAGCTAAAAAGCAGGGTATTAAGCTTAATTTTTCTCAAGAGAATGACAATTCAATTTTTGTTTATGCCGATAAAAAAGAAATTTTTCAGGTATTGAATAACTTGATGGTGAACTCCATTAAGTATGGAAAAGATAAAGGAACAAGTCATATTGAGGTAATGAGTATGGATAAAAAAGTATTGATTGAAATTCGAGACAATGGCATTGGAATTGAATCTGATAATTTGCCAAGAATCTTTGAACGGTTTTATCGCGTTGATAAAAGTAGATCAAGAAATATGGGAGGTTCTGGATTGGGACTTGCCATTGTGAAGCATATAATTGATGGGCACAATCAAAATATAAATGTGAGTAGTAACTATGGCGAGGGATCAAGTTTTACTTTTACATTGAACAAACCCAAATAAATAAAACTAAACAAGCAATTGTAAGATGGAAAGTAGTAATTATAAAATTTTATTGGTAGATGATGAACCAGATATTCTTGAATTTTTAAGTTACAACCTTAAGAAAGATGGTTTTCAAGTTTCAACTGCAAGTAATGGCATAGAAGCTATTGAAAAAGCCAAAAAATTTCATCCGCACTTAATTATTTTAGATGTAATGATGCCAGAAATGGATGGCATTGAAACCTGCGAGAAAATTAGGTCCCTTCCTGATTTCTCTGATGTTTTAATTTCTTTTTTAACTGCAAGAGGCGAAGATTATTCTCAGATTGCAGGATTTGACGCTGGAGCCGATGACTATATTAATAAGCCAATTAAACCAAAGGTCTTTTTAAGTCGCGTAAAAGCCCTTTTAAAAAGATCAGGTCGCATTTCTGGTGACGACTCTAATCCATCTACTAGTGTAATCACGATTGGTAATATTTCTATTGATCGAGAACGTTATTTGATCATACAAAATGGAAGGGAATTTTCATTGCCAAGGAAGGAATTCGAGTTGTTGATTCTGCTAGTTTCTCGTCCTCAAAAAGTATTCACTCGCGATGAAATTTACGCTGCTATTTGGGGCGAAAAAATAATTGTTGGCGATAGAACAATCGATGTTCACATTAGAAAATTAAGAGAAAAAATTGGGGATCGTTTTATTCAAACCGTAAAAGGGGTTGGATATAAATTTGTTGATGTAGACTAAGCGTAAGCCAATGTGGCAATACTAACCTGTGCTCCCTCTGCTTTTAATATGGCATGAGCACAGGATTCAAGAGTTGCACCCGTTGTTACCACATCATCAACCAATAAAATGTGTTTGCCTTGTAGGCTAATCGGGTCAATTACTTGAAAGATACTGTCTACATTTTGCCAGCGTTCTAGTTTGTTTTTCTTCGTTTGTGAATCGGTGTGAACTAAACGAACTAAATTACCTGTTTCAACAGGTTTTTGCATAGAATTACCTAGCCCTATTGCCACTAAGTTGGCCTGATTATATCCTCTTATTTTTTCTTTTTTAGGGTGAAGAGGAACAGGAATAATAAAATCTATATCTTTAAAGAAATTTGAATTTTTCAGACTTTCTCCAAAGTGCCTTCCCAATGCAATTCCGATTTCTTGCTTGTTATGATATTTTAATTTGTGAATGAGCGTTTGAAATTGACTCCCTTTACTAAAAGTATAATAGGATGCGGCATAATTAATTTTAACTCTTCCCCAGAACAAAATGGAAACGGGGTTGTTCTTTTCCAAATGAAAATCTGTTTTGGGTAAATGGAACAAACATCTGGTGCAAATACACACTTCATTTTTAAAAAGGTAATTGCTACATGATTCGCATAATTGTGGATAGAATAAATTTACGAATGCGTTGAACCATGCTGAAATAGAATGTTTTATACTCATGGCGTTTGGTTTGTAATATTTCCTCAATAAAAAGTTAACGCTAACTTAAAAGTTTGATAAGTTTCTTGTAATCCAAATGAATTCAAACTGATCTATTTTTGTTGTTGTAATAGAATGATAGTTTGTTCGATTATTCATTATAACTCTAAAGTAACAAAATTAAGTTAATTATTGAGAGAAGAAAAGGCATTCATTTAATGACTATGTGATCAGCCAATTTAATAATTGAAAATTCTAAAAAAATGAAAAAATTTGTATTCCTTTTTATCGCATTACTTGTTTTTGGATTTGAGAATCAGGCAATAAATGTAGTAACACCTGAGGGTGATAAAGAAATGGAGGTTGCTGAAGTGGCTTCAATTAACACAACTAGTTTAAGCGGAGTTGTTTTGGATACTGAAACAGGTGAAGCTCTTGCTGGAGTTGCCATTCGTTTCGAAGGATCAAATAAAACAGTCTACACCGATTTTGATGGGAATTTTAAAATCAGCAATGTAGTTCCAGGTAATTACAATGTATTGTCGAATTATATTTCTTATACCGATAATAAGCTAAAGGATGTAAATGTAAGCGGACTTAATAACGTGATCCGTTTGGTATTAAAAAAGGACTAACTAAGCGTAATGATTAAAAAGTTAAAAGTAATCTTTGGCATTTTATTTTGTCTATTTGCAAATCATTCTTTTTCACAAGCAATTGAAGAAATCGAAGGACTTTATTACAATACCACAGGAGATCTTTACACTGGTACCTACACTGAATTTTATGAAAGTGGTACCAAAAGAATCGAAATGAACTTGGAAGAGGGAAAACGGAATGGTAAAATTATCCTCTTTTTTGAAAACGAACAGGTTCATGAAGTACGTTCGTATGTATCAGGACTAATGGATGGAATGTGGATTACCTGGAATAATAAATCTGTTAAAATTGCTGAGGCAAATTACAAACGGAATAAGAAACATGGTAAATGGTACATCTGGGACGACAATGGCGTTAAAAGATATGAGATGGAATATTTTGAAGGAGAAAAAATTGGTAATTGGTATATTTGGGATGCCGATGGAAACCTAATAAAAGAACGAAAGTTTTAGTAAATTCAATATTAATAGTTCAAAAAAGTCGCTTACTTAATTGTAAAGCGGCTTTTTTGTGTCACACCTTTTGCAATAATATTATGGATACCCAAGAATTGTTAATAATTTTGTATTAGAATCGTTAATATTGCAGAACGAAATTAATTGAGGAAGAAAGAATGAATTCACTAATTAGCATACTCAAGAATATAATTAAAGGATTCCCAGCCTTTTTGGTATTCCTGTTCATTGAATTTATTGGTTTCTTAAAACGAAATAAATATGGAGTAATGGGCACTATTGCTTTCCATATGATCGTTATAATTATGCTATTAGCCTTTCAATTAAACTCAAAAATAAAATTTTTGGAGTCGGAAATTTTTATTGATATCCCTCCTGAGGTAGCAGAGCAATTCCTAAAAGAAGAGCAAGAGAAGATTGAAGAAGCATTAGAAGAAAAAAATTCAGAAATAAATAAAAGCGTAGACGAACTTCTTCGTTCAATAGCCGTAAACCAAAACGTTAAAAAGTCAGAATCCGATCCGCAAAGGAATTTGGATAAAATGATTGATGATATTCGGAAAGATTTGGAGCAATATGGTTCCGATGATGCAGCAGAAGGCTCTGGTGATTTGGATGAATTTAAAAAAGATAGTATTACTGCCGAAGAAGCAAGAGAGAAACAGCAACTTTTGGATTCTTTAGAAAGCATCGAATACAGTGGCCCGAGCAGTGTGTATTACAGTTTGGAGGGACGTCATAAAATTTATCTCCCCATTCCTGTATTCAAATGTGAAGGTGAAGGATTAATTGTGGTTAGAATAGTGGTAAATCAAGCTGGTAGAGTTATTCAATCGAAGGTTTTAGAAACTGAATCGGGAGTACAAGATGATTGTTTATACGATGCTGCATTACAAGCTTCAAAAAGAACCAGATTTAATGTTAGTACTAGCAGTCCTACGCAGCAAACAGGTAAAATTACTTACCAGTTTGTTAAGCAATAAATCTGTTTTTAATAAAGCATAAAAACAGATTATTGATTATTAACCAATAATATTTAAATTGGGAACTCGTTTTTATCAAAAAAAATAAATTCAATATGAGCTTTTTTCTAGCATATAAACTTCGTAAAGCTTCTGAT
>JADGFH010000606.1 GCA_016743925.1 Labilibaculum sp. | reverse complement strand
GTCCCATAAGGACTCGAACCTTAAATGCCTGTACCAAAAACAGGAGTGTTACCATTACACCATGGGACAATCATAATCACTGTTTTTGCAAACAGCTCTGCAAATGTAATACTTTTTTTATTTGCTCAAACAAAAATGATAAAATTTTCCTGTAGAATTCGCGTGAACTCTTAAAATTGACTATTTTCGTTCAAAATATTTTCCTACAAAAGAATTAAAAAAACAAAAATACACACAAGATGAAATCTAATTACAGCTTGGTTAACAATGTGTTAGGCTGGGTCGCTTTTGCTATTGCAGCCATTACTTACATGTTAACTATTGAACCTACTACAAGTTTGTGGGATTGTGGAGAATTTATTACTACCGCAGTCGGATTAGAGGTTGGACACCCTCCTGGAGCACCTTTATTTATGATAGTGGCGCGTTTTTTCGCACTTTTTGCTCCAGATCCATCTTATGCAGCCTTAATGGTAAATGTAATGTCAGGCTTAGCATCGGCTTTTACAATCCTATTTTTATTTTGGACCATTACTCATCTTGCCAAAAAGTTGGTTGTAAGTGATGGTGAGCTTTCGAAGGGGGATTTGATTGCAGTTATGGGAACAGGAATGGTTGGAGCACTGGCTTATACTTTTTCGGATACTTTTTGGTTTTCGGCGGTAGAAGCAGAGGTTTATGCCTTTTCATCTTTATTTACTGCTGTTGTTTTCTGGGCAATCCTGAAATGGGAGAATGTTGCTCATGAAAAATATGCCAACCGCTGGATTATTCTAATTGCCTATTTAATGGGCTTATCGATTGGTGTTCACTTGTTGAATTTATTAGCTATTCCGGCGATTATTTTCGTTTATTATTTCAAAAAATACAAACCAACTCGAAATGGAATTATCGCTGCTTTTGCACTTTCTGTAGTGATTTTGGGAGTAATCATGTATGGTGTTATTCCAGGAGTTATAAAAATGGCTTCTTGGTTCGAATTGGCATTTGTTAATGGTATGGGTTTACCATACAATACTGGCGTAATGTTTTATGGAGCAGCATTAATTGCATTGATTGTTTGGACCATTAATTATTCTGTAAAGCATGGTAAAGCAGTTTTAAATACAATTGTTACTGCTTTTGTGGTAATCATGATTGGTTATTCCTCTTTTGCAATGATTGTGATTCGTTCTTCGGCAAATCCACCTATGGATGAGAATAATCCGGATAATGTTTTTGCTTTGCTTTCTTATTTGAATCGTGAGCAGTACGGAGATCGACCACTGGTACATGGAGAATATTATAATGCTCCTGCTGTTGATATGGTGGAAACAAAGCCAAATTATATACAGAAAAACAATGAGTACGTTATTGCTTCGTACAGGCCGAAATATGAATTTGATTCTCGATTTAACACCATTTTCCCAAGAATGTATAGCTCAAGGGCAAATCATATTCGAGAGTACGAATATTGGGGAAATATAAAAAAGAACAATCCAATTCGGGTTGGCGAGGAAACTATTTACAAACCAAGCTTTGGTTCTAATCTACGTTTTTTCTTTTCCTATCAGGTAAATCATATGTACTGGCGTTATTTCATGTGGAATTTTGTTGGTCGCCAAAACGATATTCAAGGTCATGGCAATATTTTAAATGGTAACTGGATTTCAGGAATCGATTTTATCGATCGAATGAAAATTGGAAATCAGGATAGGTTATACCCAGAAATGGCAAATAAGAAATCTCGAAATACTTATTTCTTTTTACCATTTATACTCGGATTAATAGGTCTGTTTTATCATTATAAATCAAGTAAAAAAGGCAAGCAAGATTTCTTTGTGGTAATGCTTTTGTTCATTTTTACAGGTTTGGCAATTGTTGTCTACCTAAATCAATATCCTTATCAGCCACGTGAGCGTGATTATGCTTACGCAGGTTCGTTTTATGCCTTCGCCATATGGATTGGTTTGGGAGTAATGGGCTTGTATAAAGGCTTGAGTAAAAAAGGACCATCTGTAATTACGGCTGGTGCAATAACAGCAATTTGTTTGGTAGCAGTTCCAGGTTTATTGGCTCAGCAAAACTGGGATGATCATGATCGTTCTGGTAGATATGCAACATTGGCCTATGCAAAGAACTATTTAAATTCATGTGCGCCAAATGCGATTCTGTTTACTTATGGCGATAACGATACTTTCCCATTGTGGTATGCGCAAGAGGTAGAGGGCATTCGACGAGACATACGTATTGTAAATTTAAGTTTGTTGGCTGGTGATTGGTATATCAATCAAATGCGAACAAAAGCTTTTGATTCTGAATTGATACCGATGTCACTTACCGCGGATAAGGTTGAACCAGGAATTCGTGATCAGGTGCCGATTGTAGAGCGTTTAAGCAAACGGGAATTATTGAGTGAAATGATCAAGTTTGTTGGTAGCGATAATGATGCTACTACAGTAGAAACGCAGTCGGGTAAGAAGTTGCATTATTTCCCAGGTAGAAAAGTATATGTTCCTGTTGATTCGGCAAAAGTAGTTTCTAATGGAACGGTTCAGCCTGAAGATGCTGCTTTGATTGTTGATAAATTAGAGTGGGATATCAAGAAAAATTATTTGTACAAAAATGATATCATGGTTTATGATATTATTGCAAATAACAATTGGGAACGTCCAATATATTTCTCTGTAGGTATGGGCATTGACAGCTTTTTGGGATTAGAAAAATATTTCCAATTAGAGGGAGCTGCTTATCGTTTGGTTCCTATCGAAACAAAACCAGAACGAAATAACTTGGGTCATGTAAATACAGAATTGTTGTATAATAATTACATGAACAAATTTACTTTTGGAGGTCTTAACGATCCTGCTGTGCATGTTGATCAGTTCCATATTTTAACGGTTAATATCATGTCTTTTAGAGCAAATTACAGTCGTTTGGCTAGTGTTTTAAACGATGAGGGTAAAAAAGATAAGGCTATCAAGGTTTTAGATCGATGCATGGAGGAATTACCAACCAGTAAAATTCCATTCGACAATTCGCTTATCGGATTTATTCAAGAATATTATCGTGCAGGAGCAACAGATAAAGCAAATACTTTGTTATCTGATATGGCGCAACAATCTTACGACAAGTTAAATTACTACTTAAGTTTAGAGCCGCAATATGCAAATGCTTTTAGAGCGGAGCAAGAACGTGAAGTAAGAGTTGTACAAATGTTATTGGGACTTGCTGATATGGGCGAACAAAGCAAGTTGAGAGAAGAACTACAATTGAAGTTTGAATTGCTTTTTAAAGCTTTCGTGGAGTAAATAAAGAAAACAAGAAATATACAATGGCTGCCTTAGTTTAAGGCAGCCATTTTTTTATAGATTACATTTTAAATTATTTTTTTTCTTATAGTTTAGCCTTCAAATGTGTAGGCGTAAGTGATGATTAATGGATTAAAACAGAGGCTTTGGAATTTCTTTGTTAAGGATTTTTCACATAATACAAATCAATTCTTCCCTCTAAAAGTGCTAACTTCGTGTCTTGTAGCTAAAATTTGAACCTTTATTTTAAAGATATATGAGTAAGTACCAAAAAACGAACATTATTGCAGGCTGGATATCATTTACAATCGCAGCTCTTGTTTATTTTTTAACCCTCGAACCTACAGTTAGTTTCTGGGATTGTGGAGAGTTTATTACCTCTGCTTACAAATTAGAAATTGGACATGCTCCCGGAGCTCCGTTTTTTATGCTACTGGCTCGTTTTTTCTCCCTTTTTGCTTCTGGACCCGAGAATGTTGCATTGTTAATTAATTCCATGTCAGGATTGGCAAGTGCATTCACCATTTTGTTCTTGTTCTGGACCATAACACATTTGGCTAAAAAGCTGATAGTTACTGGTGATGAGATAAAAGGATCACAAATTTGGACCATAATTGGAGCTGGTTTTATTGGCGCAATGGCCTATGCTTTTTCCGATACCTTTTGGTTTTCTGCAGTTGAAGGGGAAGTTTATGCCACATCATCCTTGTTTACAGCAGTTGTTTTTTGGTGTATTTTAAAATGGGAGAACGAAGAAGGAAAAGCTTATGCCAATCGCTGGTTAATACTTATTGCCTATTTAATGGGCTTATCGATAGG
>JADGFH010000010.1 GCA_016743925.1 Labilibaculum sp. | reverse complement strand
GATAAAGATTACCGTATCTATATGAATAATATTCTAAAATATGAAGGCTTCAGATTCTTTCAAGCTTCTTATGACACGGATGAAAAAGGAACTGTTCTTTCAGTTAATCACGACGAGTGGGGAACATTAATCACCTACTTTGGATATTTTCTATTGATGCTAGGAATGACTTGGTCATTAATTAATCCTTTCACTAGATTTAAAAAATTAGGAAGACAATCTAGAAATGTAAAGGTAATAACCGTATTAGCCGTTATTTTTGCAAGTAGTTTATTCCCAGCCTCAGCACAAAATCAACAATTACCTGTTGTTCCACTAAAGCAAGCCCAAGATTTTGGTAAGCTTTTGGTACAAGACAATGGTGGTCGATTTGAACCAGTAAATACTATGGCTAGTGAAGTAATCCGAAAAATTACTAAAAAGAATAAATTTCAAGGATATACAGCTGAGCAAGTATTTCTAAGTATGGTGGTAAACCCACAAGAATGGCAGAATATTGCCATGATTAAGGTAGGAAGTTCTGAACTAGCAAAAGAGATTGGCATAACTGGTAAATATGCAACTTTCAAAAACTTTCTAAATCAGCAAGGTCAGTATAAACTATCTACCAAAGTTCAAGCATCCTATTCAAAAAAACCATCTGAGCGTTCTGCATACGATAAAGAGATTATTAATGTTGATGAGCGAATCAATATCACCTATATGGTTTTCACTGGCGAATTTCTGAAGATATTCCCAGATCCAAACGATGTAATGCATGCATGGTATAATCCTACTTCTGAAGTTGCACTTACTGGTGATGATTCTTTGTTTGTAAAGAAATCGGTTGTTATGCTAAGCCAATCCATAATCCATGAAGATTATGCAAACGCAGATAACTATATTGCTGGCATTAAGACCTTCCAAAATAGATTTGGACAAAGCATTATCCCATCTGCAACAAAACAAAAAACAGAAATATTGTACAACAACATCAATATTTTCAAAAAATTATTCCCATTCTACTTACTAATAGGATTCTTCTTAACCATCTTTTTGGTAACTCATATCATTAGACCAGGATTTCCAATTAAGTGGGTGGTTCGTATTGCGATGCTTATTCTTGCCGTGGGATTTATTCTGCAAACAGGAGGATTAGCTGCACGTTGGTATATCTCGGGACACGCGCCATGGAGTAATGGTTTTGAAACTTTAACCTTCATATCGTGGGGTTGTTTACTTGCCGGATTTATTTTTGCACGAATTTCGAAACTGGCCTTAGCTGCAACAGCAATGCTAGCAGGATTATTCTTATTCGTAGCACATTTGAGTTGGATGAATCCTGAAGTTACCAATTTAGTACCTGTTTTGAAGTCGTACTGGCTTACCATTCACGTAGCAATTATTACTTCTAGCTATGCATTCCTTGCCTTAGCAACTATCTTAGGAATAATAAATCTAAGTCTGTATAATTTACAAAACAAGAATAGTCAAGAGCGTATTTCCAGTAAAATATTAGATTTGACTCGCATTAGTGAAATGACTATGACCATTGGATTGTATTTCCTAACCATAGGAACCTTCCTTGGTGGTATTTGGGCTAATGAATCATGGGGACGATACTGGGGCTGGGATCCAAAAGAAACTTGGGCACTGGTAAGTATTTTGATTTATAGTTTTGTATTACACATGCGTTTTATTCCAGGCTTAAAATCTGTTTTTGCTTTTAACATTGCTTCTGTGTGGGGCTATAGCTCAATTCTAATGACTTATTTTGGAGTGAACTACTATCTTGCCGGAATGCATTCGTATGCTAAGGGAGATCCTGTACCAATCCCTACATGGGTTTATTATTCGGTAGCGATTTTATTTGCATTAAGTATGGTGGCTTATTTCAATTACAAAAAATACAATGCCGAGCCTGAAGAGGTCGAGGCATAAGAGAAATACATTTTACAATTTAAAGAGCTTCACTTTTGTGAGGCTCTTTTTTATTTGTTTAAACTATGGAATTGCTTTCACTTTTTTCTACCAATTTCTTTGCCAAAGCATCAATAAATTTATCATTTGTACCGCAACATCCTCCAAGTATCTTCATTCCAAAATCACTATTAAGAATTTGCATTTCTTCTATCATTCCAGCAAAATCTCCTTGTTGTAAAACACCACAATTATTTAGCTCTTCGGGACTTAAAATAGACGCATTTGCTTGGATTCCTTTGAATCTTTTTTTCAAAACCAAGCTATCATTCACATCCCTCTTTAAGGCTTGAATAAGATTTGTTGGATGAACGCAATTTGTCATGTAACAAATTGGTTTAGTACTAGTCTGCTTATCTATTAATTCAATTGCTTCTGAAATAGGAGTCCCATCAATCAAACAGCCATCTTTTCGGATCATGAAACTAATAATGTAAGGAATATTTGTATCTGCTATTGCCCTTGCCATTCCTATTGCTTCATTAATCTCGGGCATTATGCCAGCAAATAAAAAATCGATTTCCTGTTTACTGAATTGTAGCGCTTGATTGCAATGAAATTGATAAGCCTCATCAATATTCATAGAATTATCGGCACTGTACGCATCACCCTTGCATCCCAACAATCCGCCAATCATTATTTTATCAGAATAGACTCCGTAACTTTTCTTTATTTCGTTTAAAAATAAACATGAATCGGCTAAAACATTTTTATCATGAAAACTTGATTTACTTAGCGATTCATAATTTACCTTACGAGTTGGAGTCATAAGCATAACTGGCAAATCATATTTGCATCCTAATGCCATGTATTGCTTATACATACCACCAAGAATTTCGGGTTCTGTATATAGTAATGCTGCATGGTTAACATAGTCATCTAAAACCAAATTGTACTCATCTTTTAGCCTCTCAACCAATGCTCCTTCAGTAAGTAGTATATCCGAATTTTTAAATAGTTCCTCAAATCCCATATTTTCAATTCTATCAATTCTATTTCAAAAATAAAAAAAAGGAATCATTGCTGATTCCTTTTCCTATCCTTTATGTCGGAGTATATTTTATTTAATCGAAATTAAATGAATATCAAAAACCAAGACAGAACCACCAGGAATACCTCGGGTATCATCATTTCCATATCCTAAGTACGAAGGAACCAAAAGTCTCCCTTTTCCACCTTCTTTAAAATAAGTAATTCCCTCGGTCCAACCTTTTATCACTCTTTTCAATGGAAATGAAATTCCTTCTTCATTACTCTCATCGAAAATTTCACCGTTTAAGAAATACCCCTTATAGGCTACTTTTACAGTTGATGCACTTGTCGGTTTTGCTCCTTCTCCTGCCTCATCAATTACGTAATACAAACCAGATTCACTCTTAGTTGCCTCTAGCTTATTTTTCTTTACGTACTCTATTATTTGCTTTTCGTTTATGCTCGCATAATCTTTCTCGGGAGTACTCTTACACGAAATCAAAAAGGCAAACACAATGGCCAGTAAGCTATATTTCATCTTTTCTAATATTTTATTGATTGCGTAAACAGATATTGAAAACCTACTCGATAATTGAAATCAACTTTATATCAAAAACAAGAGCTGAACCAGCTGGTATTACTCCTTGGTAACTGTAACTACCATATCCTAAATGTGCCGGAATTAATAATTTCCCTTCTCCACCTTCTTTAAAATACGGAATTCCTTCTTTCCAACCGTCTATCACATTTGCCAAGTCAATATCAGTACCACTTACAGTGCTTTCATCAAATACATTTTTATTAAGGAAGTGCCCTTTGTAAGCAACTTTAACCTTAGAAACTGCAGTTGGTTGCGCACCTGCTCCTTCTTCTTCAATCACATAATACAAACCAGATTCCGTTTTAGTAGCATCTAAACCTTCCGCCTCGATGTAAGCAGCAATTTCAGTATCGTTCTTTTCCGCAATCATCTCATCAGAAAACACAGTAATCTCAAATATTAATACTGATCCACCAGGAACGCCATTATAATCATTGTTACCATATCCTAAATGTGCAGGAATTAACAACATTCCTTTTCCACCTTTTTTAAAATAGGTCAATCCTTCTGTCCAGCCCGGAATAACTCCTTGTAAATTGAATGAAACCAAATTCCCTTCACTATCATCTAAAATTGTACCGTTGGTATAATATCCTTTATAAGTTACGGCAACATCAGATGTACTTGTTACCTGATCTCCGGCACCTTGTTCTTCGATTACGTAATACAATCCAGATACGGTTTTAGTTGCACTTAGACTATTTGCAGCAACATAAGCTGCAATCTCTTCATCATTCTCTACTCTATAATCTTTTTCACTATCGGAACTAGAACACGATACCATAAAGGCAAACACTAAGGCTAATAAGCTATACTTCATATCAATTTGTTTTTTCATAAGAACAACAAATATAGTAAAATGTGGGAATGTTGGTAATTCTTATTGATACTGCTTCTGAAAACTTTACAAATCTGAGCCTACCCTCACCTACTTTCAGCCTAATACCTCCCATTAGAAAATAGTATTAGTACCCAATTTTACTTTATTATTTCCTTGCGGTGATTTAATCCCCATTCGATTGCTTCGCCCAATAGCGTCTCCAATGTTCTGCCATGATCCGTTAAGGAATATTCAACCGTAATGGGTTTTGTATCCTTCACCTCTCTTCTAATCAAACGATTTAACTCTAACTCTTGTAAATCCTTAGACAATTTTTTAGGTGCAATTCCAACCAAGGTTCTTTTCAATTCCATAAAACGCATGGTTCCATTTCGTAATAAAGTGCCAAGTATAATTAATTTCCATTTACCCGAAAGTAATTCCATGGTATCTGAAAGTGCTCTTATTTGCTGATGACACTCTTCCGACATTATTGTGTTGCTATAATCTGCCATAATTTCATTTTTAGATGTGGTTTCCTAAAGGTAACTAGTATCCTAAGGGAAATACGTGCCAAATGTATACTATTATTCTCTAATTTTGAAATCGAAATCATAAACCTACTGAGATGAAGTAAATTACATGAGTAAATCTTGATAGGAAAGGAAAACAAAAGTAAGCAATGACAGAAATATTAGATGTAATTCAGAACAGAAGAAGTATCAGAAAGTACAAAAGTACAGAACCTGATACTGATGTTATAAAAAAAGTATTGCATGCTGGCAGCATGGCACCATCGGCAGGGAATAGTCAACCGTGGGAGTTTATTGTGGTAAAAGATGAATTTGCACAAAGCATTTCACAGGAGTTCTACAATTTTGCAAAAGGATATATTCCTACCGCCGACTACATTCCCGAAGATAAAAAAAGAATGATGCTAGAATATTCCAAAGATTTTGGTGGTGCTCCTTATCATATCGTTGTTACCTTCCCAAAAGTAGAGGATATCAGTAAAAAAGAACAAATCTTAAAAAGTACTGGTGCTGCTATTCAGAATATCCTTTTGCAAGCGAAGGCTGATGGACTAGGAACTGTATGGATTGGCAGCCAACTAAATCATTCTGCGAAAGTAAAAGAAATTTTAGACATAGCAGAAGATAGAAACATCGCAGGAATTATTCCGATCGGATATCCAGACATGGAGGCCGTTGCCACACCAAGAGTAGATGTGGATTCAAAAACAAGATGGTTAGGATTTTAATATTTGATTGCAACTAAAGCGATCATCAGTTGATATAAAAAGTGAATAATAATTAAAAACGAGAACAAGATGGCAGTAATTATGTACGTAGATTTCCCTCATAAAGGAGCATTCGGTGAGGAAATGGCAACACAAATGGAAGGATTAGCACAAAGTATTAACAAGGAACCTGGGTTTATTTGGAAATACTGGACGCAAAACGAGGCAGAGAAAACTGCGGGTGGTGTTTACGCCTTCGACACAAGAGAAAATGCAGAGAAATATTTAGCAATGCACTCGGAGAGACTGGCCCAGTGGGGATACACCGATATTAGAGGAAGAGTTTTTGAAATAAACGAAACGCTTTCAAAAATCAATAAGAGTATATAAAAGATCAGTAATATCCTTTCGCTAAGGGAAACTGTAGAACATGAAAAAAGAGCCTCACATGGGGCTCTTTCTTTGTGCTTTCACTTATATAATAGTTTTGAAAATCCAGAAAGGAACGCAATTCAATCGCGTAGCAAAGGGGCAAGGCCGAGAAATGATATAAGTAAGGCCTGTCGGGTTTTGATACCGGACAGGTCTTTTTAAAATATCATGATATTTTATGAAATTACCTCAGTGGTAATAAGGAATGTATTATTCCATAGTTTGTAAAACATTCTCAAGCTTTACTTCCTTACAATTCGATGGAGGTAAAAAAGTAGATGGCGGAAGGTTTTTCTCGATTAATTCCACCACCTCATCAATAACCTGATAATTTTCGCTAAAATGGATTGTTTTTAAAGGAATTCCTTTCTTGTGTAAGCTCCAATATTGCTCGCTATCTTCGTAATCGGTTGAAGCAATCCCCATACGCATACTTTCGGCCAATTCCCTAAAAATCTCTGGGTTCCAATCCTTCTTTGAAATCATGTTTTCAGCCAACCAAACCTCTTCCAGCTTTTTACCGTCAGATTTTACAATGTATTTTCTGGCAGATCTTTTTACTAAAGACATCACTTCGCTAGTGCGAACAACTTCTACAACTGGTCGTTTTGCTTTTGAGCCTTGCATCTTATTAAGCATGGGATTATTTGCCCCGTACTGTTTCATCATTTCACGTTGCTCAGGTGTAAGATTTTTCATTGCCTCCTCCATTTGAGCAGAATAATCGTTCATTGCCTTACCAAAGAATTCTTCCATACTTTTTTTGAAATCGTCCAGATTTCCTTTCCAAAATGTATTCTCTTTCACATTTATAAAAGTGAAATCACGTGTATTCCCATTTAAAATAAAAATGTGGTCCCCATCAACCATCTTAAACAAATTGTTTTGCAAATACATCTCATTCCAAGTCGTCTCAAACTCACTAGTTGTTTTTGATTTAATAATCCAACCTGCCGATAAAGGCTGATACAAAACAAACACAAAAAACACTGCAAACATGAGGGTGCCAAATAAACTTCTTCCTTTCATTTTCTTCCGTTTTTAAGCATTAAAATTGCTATTATACACACTTCATCTGAAATCCTATTGTTCGATAAAGCAAAAGAGAGATAATGTTTTGGGTAGAGTAAAATTAGGGAATATAGCGCAGCAAGTCAAGAAAAGAAGGAGTAGCTTTTGTCCTGTTTCCAACTAAAAGACAAAAAAAACCTCGGGTTAATACCTGAGGCAATTGATGTAGAACTTTATTATCTGTTGAGCATTGAATTAAAACACTTCGAATTGTCACCGCTACCGCACGATTGTATCGTGTGGTACTAATTTTAATAATATTATAGAACGCGATAGAATCGCGCACCAGTTGGGTTTCATGCTTAATTCGGGGAGCAAAACTGGGCAGTTGCAGCATGCAAAAAACAATCTCTAAAACCAGATAAAAAGGAGCAATAAGAATTAGTTGTTGCTCCTTCTTATTTGCCCCACCACAAGTATAAAAGTTCGGTTTCGATAGCATTTTTGCTGGCAAACAAGAAACAAAAACGCATGGTTTCAACAAGCATTTAAACGAAATGGCAACAATTGCTTCAACTCAAAGAAGACCTGCTATGTACATTTTATCGCGAACAAATTAATTCTGTGGCAGCATTAAAAAATCATGGCCTAAAATAAGGTAGCTATTATTAGAATAATCACAATTTACGCTACCTTTAATCACATAAACTTCCTGTTGTTTTTAATCGATACTGCATGCATAAAAATACATATATTAAAATTTGGCCATTACTTATCTTATTCCATTTTCTGCTCCTTTCAACGGATGTTTACAGTCAGAACAGTGCAATTACAAGCACCGACAGCTTGCGCACTTTATTGGCTACTAAAACGGGAACAGATAAAATTGCCATTCAACTCGACTTGGCGCGCCACGTTAAATATAGAAACATTGACGAGGCAAAAAACCTAGCTTATTCGGCATTACACAACGCAACTAAAGCCAAGGACAACAACCTGATAATGCGCGCTTATTTAGCCCTTGGAGATATCTATCTAAAAATAGACAATTCGCAGTCGGTTGCCTATTTTGAAAGTGCATTATTGCTGGAAGAAGCGACTGAATACTCTTGGTACAAAGGAGAAATACTGTACAATATTGGCGTGAATAAATACAGAATGGGTGAAAATATTGTAGCTCTTGAGTCGTTTAATGCGGCTATCCAAGCCTGCCGGCAGTCGAAAAATTTCAAGACAATGGGTTCTTCGTACTCTATGATGGGCTCTACTTTTAGAATGAACGGGCTGTACGATCGTGCTATTGAGTACATCATAAAAGCAAAATTAAATTATAAAAAAGCAAATTTTATTGAAGGGAGTGCATGGTCGGCTTATTTGCTGGGGCAGATATACTTTAATTTAAAAGTTCCAGACATTGCACTAGATTATACGCAGGAAGCTCTTGCTATTTACCTGAAACAGGCAACTCTCGATGGCAACCAGAATGGCGTAGCCATGTGTTACGAGCAGATCGCATTAATTTATTTAGAATCGGACAATTTCGAAGAAGCCCGTAAAAACATTGGTTACACGCTAAAAATACACAAGAACGTTTCCTCTTCCCTAGGCAAATCGAATGTGCATAAAAATCTGGGTAAATTAGAATATGCCATGGGTAATTATAAACTGGCAGAAAAGCATTTAAACCAAGCTGTACAGGTGCAGGAAGCAGGCAAGTACCAACGAAGCCTCCCCAGCACCTATGAATACTTGGGCTTAACCCTCATTAAAAGAGGCCGTGTAGAGAAAGGGTTCGAAACCATTTACCGAGGGCTAGAACTAGCCATATCAAACAACCAGAAAAAAATTGAGTTAGAAATTTATTCAAAGTTGGGCGAGGCGTATTTAGCAGTAAAAGATTATAAAAATGCAATTCGTTGTAAAAACAAACAAATCGAGATTCAGAGTTTAATTCTTTCGGGTAATGCTTTTATAAAAACAGAACAACTGCAAACAATTTACGAAATTGATGAAAAAAACCAGCAGATAGCAGGACTCGAAAAACAGAATAAAATTAATGCCTTAAATATTAAACAGCAAAAGACCACTCGCAATGCCATGATTTTAGTGATTATACTGATCTTTTTAATTGCAACAATCATTTACTATTTTTACTATAAACTGCGCCAGAAAAACTGCGAATTACACGAAATCAATGCAGCCAAAGATAAATTTTTTACAATTATTGGACACGATTTACGCGGCCCTACAGGAACCCTTGCCGCTCTGCTAGAGCATCTTAATTCCAGATTCGATAATTTTAGCAATGATGAACTTAAAAACTTGTTATCTGTTTTGCATAAATCGGCAGTAAATGTAAGTAAGCTACTCGAAAACCTACTTATATGGGCACAGTCGCAAGTTGGCAAAATAGAATACACACCAAAAGTGCTAGTGCTTGACGATGTCTTTCAACATACACTAAAGAACCTAAAACAATCGGCCGACAATAAACATATCGACATCAGGCTCGAATTAAACAAGCCAATTTCGGTACTTGCCGACTTAAACATGCTACAAACCATTGTACGTAACATTATCAGCAATGCCATTAAGTTTACACACCGCGATGGTACAATCGTTGTAAAATCGGAGATCAAAAACAAGGATACAGCTCTCGTTCAAATTATTGATAATGGTGTGGGCATCAAAAAAGAAAACCTCTTAAAAATGTTTGAAATAAGCAACTCATTTCACACCAAGGGAACCGAAGACGAGCAAAGTACGGGGCTGGGCTTAATTCTTGTAAAAGATTTTATTGAAAAAAACAAAGGGATTTTATCAATTGAAAGCGAATTTGGCCAAGGAACAACTGTTTCGTTTACCCTTCCCATAAATAATACCAATTTCATTCATAAATGAGTGATAACCTGAACGATTCCTAAATTTATCTATTCCGAATTCAAACTACTTTAAGCATACTCTTTATGGCTTGCGTTTTGTCTACAAACTCTATGGGAAAGAGCCATTACTTCTTAGCTTACCTTTTCTAAAAAAAGTTCACAAACGCCCTGTTATTTTAAGCGTTCCAGAAATCAAACGCTTAATTGCAGCACCTAAGCTTTTAAAACACAGAATGCTGATTGCCTTGATGTATGGTTGTGGTCTAAGACAATCTGAACTGATGAATATTAAGATTACAGATGCCGATCTGGATCGTAAAATATTACACATCAGAGAAGGGAAAGGTCGAAAAGACCGCTAATTAAAAATTTCTTCCCCTCCAACCTCAGATTACAAATCTGAGTAAGCCGCAATGCTCTGAAGGTTTGTATTAAAATCCTCGGGTTAAGACCCAAGACAATTCAGGGTATGAATCTTCAATTAAACCAAATAATAAATTGGACTTTACTTCCTCACTAAATTCGCAAAATCATCCCTAGTGTATACACCTGGACCCGCATGAGAACCAACTTCCATTTCGATTTGCACGTAACCGATAGAGTCCAATTCAGTTAATGTAAAAACCGTTTCACCTAAAAAACAATATGCTCCAGTTGTTCCCATTTGTTCAGATAAATATAAACCATTCACAATATTTATCGTAATAGTATCTTGCCATATATCTTCTAATTTAATGCTACATTCCAAATCTCTTTTATTTAGAATTGCAATTAGTGCATACGGAGTTTTTGGAATGGAATCCAACATTTTTCCTCTAATTAAAAATTCGCCTCTATCCTCATCATAGTCAGCCTTCCAGTAATATGTTGATTCCTTACTACTATCCACATCACAAAACTCACATTCCCCTAAATCGTAGTTCCACCTCCCACCATGATCCAAACAAGAATCGATTGCCGTAAACTCTTTAAACCAATTAAATGCAAAGAATAAGATGATTGCTAATCCTACAATAGAAGCGGATACACTCAAAAGATTATTTTTCATTTTTATAAAGTTTTAAATTGAGCTCCTGTAAATTTGCAATTTACAGGTTTGGAGTATTAAGATCCCATTTGCTCCAATAAAAATTTAAATTTCTGACACCATCGGCATTTCTCAATTATATTGGGAAGTAAAAGATTAAATCAATAATTCTTCAGTCTTATTGCTTTTAATATATTGATATCTTCTAAATCGCGTTTTGATAATAATGCTGTTTCTCCCCAAAAATCCTTGTTTAATTTTCCATTTTCTCTAAGTTCTACACTGGCATCATATTCCGATAAATAAGCATTATATGCTATTGTAACATGCAGACTATCTCCAATGATGTTATCAACCCTAAGAATATTATAATTATAACCACTTGGATCTTCATACTTATAAATAAAAGAATCATTGATTTGTGGATTTTCAATTCGTTCCAACCTAATTTCAATGTCCTGTTGTTTTTTGACATCCATAAACCAAACCATTGAACTTATTAGAAGAATTAGAAAAATACTATTTGTTAATATGCGTTTTTTAAATGAGTTCTTTTCTATTTCTCGTGGGTCGAATCCGAATGTATTCTTTCCTCTTGTACCTCGTTCAAATATCAAACCCAACTCGAATATGATATTGTAGATTGGAATAAGCCTAGCAAAATACCATGTACCTTTTTTGTCAACATCATGCAGACGTTTTACTGTTGAAATAGCATCGTAAATTATAAATCCGAAAACCACAAGAATTACAGTTACAGAATGAACAGATGTAATAATTTCATTGTCGGTATTGTCTTCTATAAATTTTAAAACAAGTACCGTACTCATTAAAATTGTAAAAGAGATTAGCTTTTGAAAGAAATAATCAGTTCTTCTTAATCTTTCAGTAGTTTTAAATATGCTCATATCTTATTTTAGGTTGTAATATTGGTCAAAGTAAAACCGTTTTCAATCTGCCTTCCAAACTTACCAAATTATATTCACCTCACCCAATCAACAATAAGCAAATAAAACAAAACTTACCTACATCTTACTCCCACACTACGAATCACCTTATCAAATTCATTAAAGGCAATCAATCCCTTCCTATTTATAAAGCTTAATTATCTCCCACCACATCCGAATACTAAAAACCAACCCTCATTTTTCTCAAAACTGGCCCGTAATTGAAAACTTAGCTGCAGAAAAAGTATTCAGCGAGCTTGTAGATAGCAAAACGAAGGAGAAACTGCTCTTTTACGAGCTGGTAAATGATAAATGGAATGACGATAGGCTATTTTTTGCATCCGTAAAGAGGAAAATCAAGACAAATAGCCTATAAACCTCATTTGCAAAGGAAATGCAAATACAAAATAAGTGTAAAATGCATCGGTAAATTCATTTTTAAGAGAAATAGAGCTTTTACAAGCTCGTAAAGCGCATTATTCTTGCTTAACTTATATTTTACAGCTCTGTTAAGTCTTTTTTTTGTCTTGAAATGGAGTAAAAATGCATTACGAATATTTATTTGGTCGAAAAATCTGTTTTACTAGCTCGTATAGGCATTCCCAAAGATGGATACAAGCGCTTATTACTTGTTTTACATTATAAAGAATAACAAAAACTACTTAAGATACAAATTAATGTTAAGTATACAAACTGTCAAATGTGTCAACTTACATTTATTTTAAAATCATTAATTGGCAGGTGTTTTATTTTATTGTTTACTTATTTTTTTATAATTTAAAGCTTCTATTAACGCAAGTGTTTACTTAAGATCTTACCTATTATGAGTCAAAAAATTTATCATTACTGCAATACCAACGAGGTGAGTACCGTTGCTACTAACATTCTTCTTGCCTTATCGAAAGATGATTGGAGTACGGATCTTGCTTTAAGTACAATTATTGAAATGCTGAGCAAAGACAATGAGATCCTCACCAAATCGATTCGCTTTTCGAAAAGTGGAGCCCGACCAAAAATATTGCACGAAAAAGATGAAGTAGCAGATCGGCTATACATCTGCACCAAGCAGTTTATTTGGGCTAATACTTATGCTCCCGAAAAAGATATTGCCGAGAAAGCGCAACGAATTTGGAAAATTTTTGATACTCATAATTTAAATTTGCACCGTGCGAGTTCTGAAAGCCAAATGGCGCTAACAAAATCCTTAATCGAAAACATTAACCATCCGGATGTAAGACCAGTTCTTGAAGAACTTACTGGTGTTGCGAACCGATTTGATGCTTTTGCTCTTGCCTCGGAAGATTTTAGAAGTAATTTTATTGATTACACAGCATCGCTTGCCGTTGAAGAAGATATTTTGCCACCATCGGTACAAAAAGGTCTGATTCGAAATATTATAAACGATCAGCTTACCTCCTATCTTTATAGTGTAGCTTTTGCGATTCCAGAAAAATATGCTGCCATCAATAATGTTATTGCCGAGCACATCGAAAGTATAAACACAAAAGCACGTGCTCGTAAAACCCGCAACACAGCCGAAGTTGAAGATTCTGTCGCAGATTGATTCTGCATTCTTTTTTTAAATTTTGTTTTGGATTTTAAAAGGAGTAAGTCTACGGATTTGCTCCTTTTTTTAATAAATACCTCACCCCAGCCCTCTCCTGTAAGAGAGGGAGTTATTAAGAAGTTAGTCCTATCCCAAAAGGAGATTTTTCTTAATTGGAGCTATTTTCTCTTCTCCTTTAGGAGAAGGATAGGTTGAGGTGTTGTAAGATGGAAATATTACAGGTTTGGGGTTTTTTATCCCATCTGGACCAATAGAAATTAAAAATCTCTTACGCTACTAAGCTCAGATTACAAATCTGAGGGAACTTGGGGTTAAAACCTATATTGTAATCCTGTTATCACATAACGATTCCCAAATCCCTCATCAACTTTATTGAAGAGTGCATAAGGTGCGTAATTGTATTCTACAAACATGCCAATCGCATTTTTATCAAAAACAATTCGGCTGATGCTAACTCCTAAATTAATATTCATGGTTTCTACCCCAAACCACTCATCATCTTCGTCATCAGTATCGTTTTTCCTTGTATCTGTTTGAATAAATCCAACACCAAGCCCCACATATCTGCTAAAAATAAAATGGTGGTTAAATCGTGTTTCCTGAGCCAACCAAACTCCCAAAACTCCATTTATTGTATGTTCCGATTTGGCTGTAAATCGATTTCCATGATCGTTATATTCAAAATGCTCTGAATCAAGTGGCATATTAATACTAGCTCCTAAATCAATCCGCAGCGTTTGCGATACGGGGAATCCAAATCGAAAACCTAGATTTGGACTGCTTGTAAAAGTCTTTTTTAAATCTCCCATGGGGATCCATACTCCGGCTTGCACTGTAAAAGTCATGCCCTTATTCCAAATATCAAATTCGGAAAGCTGATAAGTATTTTCCTTTTCATTTTGGGCAAGCGAGACATAAGAATGGAGAACCAATAAGGCAAAAATAATTTTCTTGAGATATTTTATATTCATTGTGTAGCAGACTTAGGTTTTTAAAAGGTTTTTGTCATGTCCTCGCGAACTACGATTACAAAATTGTTTTTGCCTTTTAATTCCGCATCCATTTTATTGATTTTATTAGCCGTTGCAGTATATATGGTCACAATTTTAAGCTTCGGCTGGGCTTGTTTCAAATACCAAACAATTCCCTCGTAGTTATCGGAATGATAGGCACCATTGTAATGCATAAATTGTTGACCTTCCTTGTAATTCTGAAGAATAAAATGTGCCATGCTAGCATCTTTCACCGCTTGCGATTTTGGAAAATTCTCCATTTTATCAGCACTCATGTGCATCTCCATTTCTTTCATGCTTTTATAGCCTGGCAATTCAGGATCGTAAGCAATTGGCAAGGGAGCAATCCATTTTTTCTCCTCATCGCTTAAGCTATCCATAGCTGCAAAACCCTTTTTAAACACCATAGAAGCATAACGACGTGGTATGTTGCTGGCCACAAATTTCAATTCCTGATCTTTGGCAAAATCGACCAATGGCTTGTAATCCGTTTTATAATTGTCCCACAAACGTGCCGTATCTTTAAATTCCTTAGCGGATAAATCTCCTATTAAGTAGGCAGATAAAAACTCCTGATTATCAGCCTCGAACATCTCTGCCCCAAGCACCAAATCTTTTCCTTTTGCAGCATACAAATCTTTAGTGACTTGCAATTCTAACCAATGGGCTATTGGGTTGTCGTGTAATTCGCCAAACAATACAATATCTGCATCGGTAAGTTGTTTTATCATTTTCTGATATTGAATGGGTTTTCCATTGCCTTTAAAAATTTGATAGGTCGGATTCCCATTGGTAAAAGCAAAGCAGATTAGGGCTAGAAATAAGATTTTTTTCATGGGTATATGTCTTTTTCAAAGCTGATCGGTCATTGAAATTTATCAGCTTTTGTAATTCTATTTCCTAAGATATCAAAAATAAAAGATAACACGCTTCTTAACTTTTTCACCTTTCTACTTTTTGACCTTTTTACTTTCTCCTTTTACTTTCTTCAAATCTAGACAGCTTTTAAATTACTGATATAGAACAATAATACTTACAGAATTCCGTAAATTTAGTTAAAACCTCAACTATGTCGAGATTTATACATGTTCTATGGCTACTCTTGTTTGTGCTGATTGTTTTAGCAGCTATTGTGGCATTAAGCTATTATGGTTTCACTTATTATCAGCTGAATATCGAGGAACGATTTTATCATGCCGATCATCAGTTGTTAAAACCTAGTGGAATTCTAGGACATGGCTTGGGCATTATTGGTTCTTTGATGATTATTGTAGGTGTATTCTCTTATATGACACGAAAGCGAATTGCACTGTTCTCACGAATTGGTGTTCTTAAATATTGGCTCGAGTTTCATATTTTTCTTTGTACACTAGGTCCGGTATTAGTCCTGTTTCACACCGCATTTAAGTTTGGTGGGATTGTATCTATTTCGTTTTGGAGCATGGTCGCAGTGGTTATCAGTGGCGTAATTGGTCGATTTATTTACATTCAAATTCCGAGAACAATAGAAGGTCGGGAATTGAGTTTAGCAGAAGTAAGGGAGACAAAAACCGATCTAGGCACACTGCTGAAAAAAGAATATAACCTGACAGAAGAAAGCTATCGCATTATTGTGGCATCGGTAGCCGATCAACCAGAAGAGGAATCTAAATTACTATTGCTTCGATTGTTTGCAAAGGCTAAAGAGGATCGAAAAAGTTATAAAAGAATAGATGCTGAATTAAGAAAAAACAAACTCTCTCGCTCCGAACGTCGCAAAATTAAGCGTTTGGTGATTAATGAAATTGCGCTGAATCGTAAAATTGATCGACTAAACTACATGCAAAAGCTTTTTAAGTATTGGCATGTTGCCCACCTGCCTTTTGCACTGGTGATGTTGGTTATTTTAGTCATTCATGTAGCAGTTACCATCATTTTCGGATACAAATGGATTTTTTAAGCTCATGGATTTATTACTGGAAGAAATAATCATTTATGGCTCGGTATTCTTGCTTTGCTTTTTACTTGTAGTGATCTACATCCGAAAGCAGACAAGAGAATCGCGCATTGTTGAGCAAAAAATCACACAGGCCAAAGCCGACGGATTGCACGAACCAGTGTCCTTACATCCTGTAGTGGATAAGCATTCCTGTATAAAAAGTGGCGCTTGCATTACGGTTTGTCCTGAAAAGGATATTTTGGGAATCCGCAACGGAAAAGCAACCGTAATTAACGCATCCCAATGCATTGGCCATGGTGCTTGTTTTCATGCCTGCCCTACTCAAGCCATCAGTTTGTGCATTGGAACCGAAAAACGCGGCTTCGAATTGCCTCATGTCGATCAAAATTTTGAAACTAATGTGCCGGGTATTTTTATTGCGGGCGAACTGGGTGGCATGGGCTTAATCAGAAATGCCGTTGAGCAGGGAAAACAAGCGGTGGAAAATCTGAGCAAACACATTAAGAAGAATAGCAAGGCCGAATACGATGTTTTAATTATTGGTGCCGGTCCGGCCGGGATAGCTGCATCGCTAATGGCTAAAAAGAACAATCTGAAATTTATTACGCTTGAGCAAGATAGCTTGGGCGGGACTGTCTTTTCTTTTCCTCGCTCAAAAATTGTGATGACCTCTCCTATGGATCTTCCGCTTTACGGAAAAGTAAAATTATACGAAACTAGCAAATCGGAATTGCTCGATTTATGGCAAGATGTTCTGCAAAAAAATGACATCACCGTAAGCGAAAACACCAAGGTCGAGGTAATTGAAAAAACACATGAACGGTTTAAAATCAAAACCAAAACGGGTGAAGCGTACACTGCACAAACCGTTCTCATTAGTATTGGCCGACGTGGAAGTCCGCGTAAGCTAAATGTAAACGGTGAAGCTTTGGAAAAAGTAGCTTATCGATTGTTGGAACCTGAAGACATATCTGGTAAGAATATTACCGTAGTTGGCGGTGGCGATTCGGCCATTGAATCGGCTCTCTTGTTAGCCGATCAGAACAAAGTAAGCCTATCGTATCGCAAAGATTCCTTTAATCGGCTTAAGCCTAAAAATAGCGAACAAATTCAGGCTGCCATCAGTCAAGGCAAACTAGATGTTATCTACAATTCCAATATTGTACAGATAGAGGAAAAATCCCTGACACTTTCGAGAAGCAATTCGGAAGATGAAATTACCTTAGCTAACGATTTGGTATACATTTTTGCTGGTGGCGAGCTGCCAACGCAATTTTTAAAAAACTCAGGCATTCATATCACAAAGAAATTTGGTGAGGCGATACTTAAACATTAAACTTTACCTCATCCTATCCTTCTCCTAAAGGAGAAGAGAACAAATTATTTTCACTCCCTCTCCTTCAGGAGAGGCTTGGGGTGAGGTTTTAAAAATGAATAGTCAATAATTACAATTGAAAAGAAATGCATAAATACCTCATCATATTATTACTCTTCATTTCCCAATGGACTTATGCCCAATTGTCGCCTGGCGATTTGGCAAAAGCTCATGCTCATTTGGAAGGTATTTCGAACTGCACCAAGTGTCATGTACTGGGTGAGAAAGTTGAGAATAGTAAATGTTTGGATTGCCACAGCTCACTAAACGAAAGGATCAATAACAACCAAGGCTATCACGCTTCGAGCGATATTAAAGGCAAGCAGTGCATTGAATGCCACAGCGATCATCACGGGCGTAAATTTGAGATGATTCGTTTCGATAAAAACACCTTTAAGCACGAATTAACGGGTTATACGCTAAATGGTAAGCATCAAAATTTGGATTGCAAGGCTTGTCATCAAACTGAGTTTATTACTGATAAAAAAGCTGCAGAGAAAGACTATACTTACCTTGGCTTGGATCCTAAATGTGCTAGCTGCCATACCGATGTTCACCAGCAAACACTTTCGCCGAATTGCAAGGTTTGTCATACCGAAGAGAGTTTTGTTCCTGCTTCAAAATTCAATCATCAAAACACAAAATACCCTTTACTTGGTAAGCATCAAGATGTAGCTTGTATTAATTGCCATAGCTTAGATACAAAAAACGGCCAGCGCTTTCAACAGTTTGCTGGCATAAAATTCAACTCCTGTACTTCCTGCCACACCGATGTTCACAAGAATAAGTTTGGCCCCAATTGCACCGATTGTCATAGCGTAAATTCATTTAGAACAGTCACCGCCTTAAGCAATTTCGATCACAATATTGCTGATTTTAAACTAACTGGCAAGCACAAAAATGTTGACTGTAAAAGTTGTCATAAAGGTTCTTACACCGCACCAATTGCTCACAATCGTTGCTCCAACTGTCATCAGGATTATCATCGAGGCCAATTTGTTAAGAAAAGGCTTTCGCCAGATTGTAAAGATTGCCATACCGTTAATGGTTTTGTAGGCTCTTCCTATTCAATAGATCAGCACAACAAAAGCATTTTCCCTTTGCGAGGATCTCATTTAGCAACGCCTTGTTTTGCTTGTCATCAGATTGAGAACAAATGGCAATTCAAACAAATTGGAGAAACTTGTGTCGATTGCCACAGCAACATCCACAAAGATGTGTTGAAAGAAAAATATTATCCGAAAGAGAATTGTGAAGCTTGTCATTCCGAAAACAGGTGGGCCGAAATTCAGTTCGATCACAACAAAACAAAATACAAATTACTGGGTGCTCATCAGCAACAAACTTGCCGTTCTTGCCATTTTAATCAGGGCGAAGCCACTCAAAAATTTACTGGTTTCGATCAGGAATGTTTGAGTTGCCATCAAGATGAACATCAGAAACAATTCGAGAAAGCAGGCAAAACAGATTGCCTCAAATGTCACCAACATGAAAATTGGACCATAGCCCAATTCAATCATGACAAAACCGACTTTAAACTGGAGGGAAAGCATGCAACTTTAGAATGTTCTGCGTGCCACAAGCCTCAGCAGGTTAGAAAAATTGCTTTTACACAATATAAATTTAAGGACTTCACATGCGCTACTTGCCATCAATAATCTTGATTTTATCATTTTCAGCAAATGTATTTTCCCAAAAATCACCACACGGAAAAGGCTTGAAAATAGATTGTGAAACTTGCCATACTCAGGAAGGATGGGAAGTAAACCCAAATACTTTTGCTTTCGATCATCGGAAAACAAACTTCCTGCTCGAAGGTCAACACCAAGTAACAGATTGCAGATCTTGTCACATCAAGCTCGTGTTCAACGAGGCACCAAACCAATGCATGCAATGTCATACCGATGTGCATGAAAATACGCTTGGTTCCGATTGTGAGCAATGCCATACATCGCAATCTTGGTTAGTAACCAACATTACTGAAATTCATCAGCAAACGAGCTTTCCTCTTTTGGGTGCGCATGCTACGGCAGATTGTTTCGATTGTCATATCTCAAACAATTTTGCTCGTTTTGAGCCTTTAAAAACGGAATGTATCGATTGCCACAGAACTGAATACAATGCAACAACAGAGCCAAACCATATTGCAAGCGGCTATTCTTTTCATTGCGAAGACTGTCATGAAGTATCTGCTTTCGAATGGTCCGCATCGGGTTTTAACCACGATTTTTTCGCACTAACAAAAGGCCATGCCATTAATGATTGTTTCAAGTGCCATACCAATAACAATTTCTCTAATTTATCTACGGATTGTTTTGAATGTCATCAGGCCGATTACAATTCAACAACCAATCCGAATCATGCAGCAGCAAGCATTCAAAATGATTGTGCCCTTTGCCACACTACAGAATTGGGTTGGACGCCTGCGTCATTCGATCAGCACAATGATTTTTACGTAATTCAGGGTGCACACGGCAGAATTGCCAGCGATTGTTTTGCCTGTCACGAAGGCTCTTACTCCAACACTCCTAATTCCTGTGTTGGTTGTCATCAGGCAGATTTTAATCAGACCACAGATCCTGCACACATTACATCAGGTTTCTCTACCGATTGTGAGAGTTGCCATTCTCAAGATGCATGGGAACCTGCGACTATAAACCACAACGATTTTTACGTGATTCAAGGCGCTCACACAAATATTGCAACAGATTGTATTGCCTGCCATGCAGATGGCTATGTTAATACACCCAACACTTGTTTCGGTTGTCATTCGGCAGAATACAATCAAACCACAGATCCTGCTCATCAAGCAGCTAATTTTCCTACCGATTGCACCGAGTGTCATACCGAAAATGCATGGGAACCTTCCACTTTCGATCACGACGGACAGTACTTTCCAATTTACAGCGGAAAACATCGCGAAGAATGGAATTCCTGTACCGATTGTCACACAACTGCTAGCAACTACGCTTTATTTTCTTGTATCGATTGTCACGAGCACAACAGAACCGACACCGATGATGATCATAGTGAAGTAAACGACTATGTATACAACAGTAATTCTTGTTTGGAATGTCATCCTAACGGAGATGATTAATTGATTTTAACGGAGGAAAGAATGAAAAATTGGATACTATTAATAACGATTTTGTTACTTGGAGCGAATTCAAATCTAAGTGCACAAGAAAAGTTTTTGGAAGGTGAAGTTTCCTACAAAAGCTCTCAAAATACCTATGTGAAATTCTCAAATACAGGGAACATTTCTGTTGGTGATACGCTATTCATTCAGCAAGGATCTGTACTTGTTCCTGCCTTGGTCGTGAACAACAAATCTTCTATCTCCATAATTGCAAATTCCATTGATTCTATTTCTTTACAAAAAGGAGACAAAATCATTGCTAAATTGCCAGATAAAAAAGAAGATTTAGAGGATGTTGTTCTTACTAAAGATCCTGATTACATCACTGAAATAGGTAAAGAAGTAGCTCCAGTAAAGCCACTAAAGAAAGAACCTGCCCAACAAAAGGACTTCAAAGGACGAATCTCCGTTTCTTCCTATTCCAATTTGTCTAGTTCTTCAGACAATAGCAATCATCGCATGCGTTACCGTTTTTCTATGGATGCTAATAACATTAACAATTCAAAAATTTCAGCCGAAACCTACATCCGATTCTCTCACAATTCAGGTGAATGGGACGAGGTAAAAGACGATATTTTTAATGCCCTGAAAATATACAATCTGGCCTTGCGATACGATGCAAATGAGAGTACAAGTATCTGGCTAGGACGAAAAATTAATCAAAAAGTATCGAATGTTGGTGCAATTGATGGTGTTCAGGTAGAAAAACGATTTGGCAACTTCTCAATCGGTGCAATTGCAGGATCGAGACCTGACTATGAGAATTACAGCTTCAATTTTGACCTGATGCAGTTTGGTGGATATGTGGAGCATAGAATAAACAACCAGGTTGGCAGTATGCAAAATACATTTTCCTTTTTCGAGCAAAAATACAATTCGAATACCGACAGAAGATTTGCCTATTATCAGCACAGTAATTCTCTTTTGAAAAACTTATTTTTCTTTGCCTCTTTCGAAGTGGATCTTTACAAGTTAGAAGAAGAAAAATCGAAGAGTACTTTTGATTTAACGAGTATGTATCTATCCATGAGGTACCGTGTATCCAAACAATTATCTCTTTCCGGATCTTTCGACCGTCGTAAAAATGTAATCTATTACGAGACTTTCAAAAGCTTGGCTTTTCAGATACTTGAAAATGAAACAAGGCAAGGAATTCGCTTCAGAGTTAATTATCGACCAACAAATCGTCTTTCTTTAGGCGGTAAAATTGGTTTCCGATCGCGTAAGGCTGAACTCAAAGATTCGAAAAACTATTATGCCTATGTTTCTTATCGAAACATTCCAGGCATCAATAGTAATGCGACGCTGTCCACAGCCATTCTGCAAACCCATTATCTGGATGGTATGGTTTACAAGCTGAGATTATCTCGCGATTTAATACCCGGTAAGCTATTTGCTGGTATCAATTATAGCTATGTCGATTATCAATACAAATACAACAATAATGATTTGCTTCAACACATTGTTGAAGCAAATCTTTCCTGGAGAATCAGCAAAAAACTTTCTCTATCGGCCAATTACGAGGGAACTTTCGAATCAGAACAAAATTCATCTAGGCTCTATCTGAATTTAAATAAGCGGTTTTAATTGTTCAACAATTAATAGACGATGGGTTGATTTTTCTCAAAATCGTAAAAGGTTTTGCGCATTAAATCAGCCAATTTCATCTTGTAAGCTATAAATGCCGCTAAGTGAGACTCATTTGTTTTGTTCAATCTTTCTCTGTCTAAAGCTAAGGTCTGGCTATCAATATCACCATTGGAGAATCGGCTTTGTGAGATGGCAAAACTTTTTTCGGCTATTACCCTATTCTTTTTTAACAATTCCAACCTTCTTAAGGTACTGTGAAGTTCGTTAACAGCCTTAATAACTTGACTTTCTATTTTTGCCGACTCATTTTCCTGCTCATATAAGCTTCTCTTTATGCGTGACTTTACAGCATTCACTCTCGACTTATTTTCACCCCAATCAAGAATTGGAATCTTCAATTTCAATAAGATTCCAAAGTCAGCAGGTCGATTTTTTAACACATTCCAACTTCCATTAATCGCGCCACCTAAACTTTTATTAATATCGTATTCTTGCACACCAACAAAGTCGTAATAAGCTTCTAAATTCCCCGAAACAGCTCCCCTAGATTTCACCCTTTTCAATTCAATATTTACTAAATCCATTTCAAGTTTTTGCTCCTTTAGTTCCAAACGGTTGTTCAAAGCCATATTAAGAGCTTTTTTCACATCTACTTTTATAGGTATGTAATTAAAATCACTTTTCAATTCTATTTTTTCGGAGAGAGGCAATCCCAACACAAGTTTAAACACGTTTAATTGAGCATCATAATTTACAATTGCCATGTCATATGAGTTTTGAGCCTCTCCTAAATCTACTTCCATTTGAAGAGCCTCTACTTCGCGTATTAAACCAACTTTAAACTTATTTTGCGCAATCTCATATGCTTCCGACAATCTCTCCTTCGATATCTTTTTAATCTTTAAACGTTCTTTTGAGAAGTGTAAATTGTAAAATGCCTCACTAACCATATAAATCAAATCCAATTCATTTCTTTTTAATCGCTTACTGGTTAAATCATAATTTAAACTTGCTTTTTCGTATTCTGATTTAATAGAATTGTAAGCAAAAAGCGATTGTATTGGTTGCGTTAAACCTATACGCGTTTGAAGTTTAAGAAATTTTTCATCTTGTTCGAAATCATCCGTATTAAACATACTCGAACGGACAAAAAGACGACCATCGGTTGGCAAAGGCTGATCTATTCTAATGTCACCAGAATAAGACAATTGCTTATTTGAAAAATACGTCACCCCATCGGCATCTTGAAAATCATTAATGGACTCAGAATAATTAGGAGCTGTAATGTCCATTGTTATATGTGTTTTGAACGAACTATTGGCAGCCTTCAATTGATATTTTGCTGCATTCATATTTTCTTTCAATATAAGCATCGAATAACTTTTTTCCTTTGCAATATCGATACTTGACTTCAAGTCTAACTTTAAAACAGTAATATCTTGCGATTTAGTTACAGTATGAGTCGCCAATAATAAAAAAAGAATGCTTGTGATAAATTTCAATTGTCTCATGCGTATAGTTTTGGAATGAATTTATTGGTAATTGAAGTGTTCTTTTATTTTCAGTTTGCTCAATTAGTTAGAACAAACTGAATTTATTTTTTTCTTCATCCCATTAGGTTCATCTTTTGTAATTAATCCGTCTCTTATAATAATACCTCGATCTGCTTGTTCAGCAATTTCGGGTTCATGTGTAATTAGAATAATCGTATTTCCTTCCTGATGTAGCTCTTTAAATATTTTCATAATTTCGATACCTGTTTTGGTATCTAAATTACCCGTTGGTTCATCGGCCAATATAATTTCAGGATTAGTAACCAAGGCTCTCGCAATAGCGACACGTTGCCTTTGTCCTCCCGACAATTCATTTGGTTTGTGATTCATTCTACTTTCCAATCCAAGTCTTATCAGCGCTTTTTTCGCAAGTTCCCTTCTTTCCTTTTTATCAACACCTGAATACATTAGGGGCAATTCTACATTTTGCAATGCATCCAATTTAGGAAGCAGGTTAAATGTTTGGAAAATAAAACCGATTTTTTGGTTTCGAATGGTCGACAATTCATCATCTGTTCGTGATGAAATATCAATTGAATCGAAAAGATATTGACCCGAAGAAGGTGTATCTAGACAACCAATAATATTCATTAAAGTGGATTTTCCAGAACCAGACGGCCCCATAATACTAACAAATTCGTTAGCTTCAATATTTAAATTTACACCACGAAGAGCTTCAACTTCCATCTCTCCCATGAAATATTTTTTTCGTAAATCTTTAATCTCTAAAAGCATAATTCATTGGATTTATTCGTAACGAATGGATTCAATTGGACTTAGACGAGCAGCCTTACGCGCTGGCAAATAGCCAAAAGTAACACCAACTATCACGGAAAATAAAAAAGCAATAAGAACAGAATATAAAGTTACGCCTGTAGTAATTTCAGTGAAAAATGAAATACTAATGGAGAGTGATAATCCAAAAATAACTCCTATAATTCCACCAATAATACTCAACACCAATGATTCCGTAATGAATTGAGATAAAATATCATCCTTTTTTGCTCCAATAGCACGGCGAACACCTATTTCTCGAGTTCGTTCCATAACAGTAGCGAGCATGATATTCATAATTCCAATTCCCCCAACTAAGAGTGAAATAGCAGCAATAGATCCCAAAAGAATATTATAAATCCGTCTTTCTTTTTCTTCCTGTTTTAAGAGTTCAATCGGAATTACAATGCTAAAATCTTTATTACTGAAGTGATGACGATCAACTAAATTCTCAACAATCTCAGCAATTTGTGTAATGTTCTGAGATCCTTCCAACTTCACGGTTATTTGCTTTAGTTCACTCGAAAATAATTTTTCTTTTTCAAATCGCTTGTGAAAGGTTGATAAAGGAATATAGATATCAGAGTTTAAATCTCGAGATGCTAACTCCCCAACCGTCTCGGTAAAAAG
>JADGFH010000009.1 GCA_016743925.1 Labilibaculum sp. | reverse complement strand
TATTATTAATAGAGGAAGAGAGGATATTTTGGTTAGCGAAGTGGATACGCACTTGTATACTTCCTGGGTTGAGGGAGTATTTGAATTTGAAGCTACCGATTTGGAATACATCATGGCTCAATTGGGGAGATGGTACAATGTGAAATTTTTCTTTAATGAAGAGAGCTTGAAACACATTCGTTTTAAGGGAGCAATTAAGAGAGACAAACCCATTGAATTTGCATTGGATCTGATTGAGAAAATTTCAGATGTAAATTTTGCAATTAAGGATGATTACATTATTGTAGGACGACCTTAAAAAAAAGATACCCCGTCATTTTGATTTTTGTTATAGCAAACAAATTTGTTTGGTAAGGATTGTTACGGCGTAGAAAAAGAAAAACGGGAAATATTGGCCTATTTCCCGTTTAAATCAAGTTAATACCATTGTTGGAACAATGGCAAAATGTAACCTAAATACAAAACTATGAAAAAAACAGGAAAATGGAGGTGTATTTCTACATCCATTGAAAAAATCTTGCGAGTTATGAAACTAACCCTATTCTTATTTCTGGCATGTTCTCTGCAATTATCAGCGAAGGTTATGCTTGGACAGCAAGTAACATTAGAACTTGGAGAGACTTCTGTTCGAAAAGTATTTAAAGATCTGAAACGACAAACAGGAACTTACTTCATGTACAATGAGGAGGACGTAGCGCGTTCATTGACGGTCAAATTGACCTTGGATGACGTTAGTTTAAAGGAAGCTTTAGATGAGATTTGTAGTCAAGTTCCCCTAGACTATGAGATTGTTGAAGATTATGTTCTTATAAAAAAGACTCAGATTATTAGAGCCGAACCAACTCCTGTTATACAGGAAAAAAAATCACAGTAACAGGAATTGTCACTGACGGATCTGATGAAACAATTCCTGGAGTTAACGTAATTGTTGCAAATAGTACAACTGGTACTACAACTAACATCGACGGAGTCTATCAGATTCAAGTCAATCCTACAGATGTCTTACTGTTTTCCTTCGTGGGTATGAGTACGCAAACGATTCAGATTAATTCACGAACCGTAATTAATGTGACATTGAAAGCGGATGCTACGCAACTTGAAGAAACTGTTGTTGTTGGTTTTGGAAGTCAAAAGAAGAAAACCGTTGTAGGAGCGATGACATCCATTAAAGTAGATGACCTAAAAGTGCCAGGAAGTAACTTTACCACAGCTTTAGCTGGTCGAGTTGCAGGTTTAGTCTCGTATCAGACCAGTGGAGAGCCAGGAGCGGATAATGCCAATTTCTTTATTCGTGGTGTAACAACTTTTGGACTAGAAGCAAGTCCATTAATTTTGATTGATGGAGTAGAATTAACTACAGAAGATCTTTCAAGGTTAAACACTGATGATATTGAGAGTTTCAGTATCATGAAAGATGCGACTTCTACTGCAATTTATGGTGCACGTGGAGCAAATGGTGTAATATATGTCACCACTAAATCGGGAGAATTAGGGAAAGCGAAGCTTAGTATACGTTATGAGCAAAATGTTAGTATGCCTACTCAGAAAATTGATTTAGCAGATCCTCTAACGTATTTAAAGGCACATATCGAAGCGAGTAGAACTAGAGATCCTGAAGCTCCTCTACCTTATTCTCAAGATAAGATTGATAATACTATTGCTGGATTAAATCCGATGGTATATCCAAGTACCGATTGGCAGGATTTGTTGATGGAAGATTATAGTAAGAATCACAAGTTCAATTTTAATATTCGTGGTGGAGGTAAAGTAGCTCGTTATTATGTGGCTGGTAGTTATACACGTGATAATGGTAATCTAAATGTCGATAGTAGGAATAATTACAATAATAACATCGAGCTGAATCGTTTTTTACTTCGATCTAATGTAGATATTACGCTTACACCTACTACCGAAGCGATTATACGTATGCATACTACATTGGATGATTATACTGGTCCATTAGCAAACGGAACGCAGACCTATAATATGATAATGCGAGCAAATCCAGTACGTTTTCCTGCTTATTATGAACCTACTGAAGATACTGAATATGTGAAACATATTATGTATGGTAACGATGATGGTGCCAATTACATAAATCCTTATGCAGAGTTGACACGTGGATATAAAGATTATTCGAAAAGTTTAAATATGATTCAATTAGAATTGAAACAAGATTTAGATTTTGTTGCAGAAGGCTTGAAATGGAGATTCTTAGGTAATATTAATCGAACTAGTCATTTCTCATTAAACCGATCTATTGAGCCTTATTATTATAAAATAGGATCGTATAATCGTGTAGATAATGAATATTCATTGGAGCCACTTAATAAAGAGCGAGGGGAAGAATTTTTAGGTTTCGTTGCAAATGATAAAGGAAGAGATATCAAAACTTACATGTATCTAGAATCTGCACTGAACTATAATGTTGAGCTTGCTGATAAGCATACCTTAAGTGCTTTATTAGTGGGTACGGTTAGAGAAGAATTGGACGGTAAAGCAGCAAATTTACAACTTTCTTTGCCTCACCGTAATCTTGGTCTTTCTGGACGATTCACTTACGGTTATGATGATCGTATTTTTACAGAGCTAAACTTCGGTTATAATGGTAGTGAACGATTTAGTAAAAATAATAAATATGGATTTTTCCCTAGTTTTGGTTTAGGCTATTTGACGAGTAACGAAGATTGGTTTAAATCAAGCTTTATTAGTCATCTTAAAACTAGATTTAGTTACGGATTAGTAGGTAACGATGCTATTGGTAGGAAAGAGGATAGATTCTTTTATTTATCTGAAGTAGATTTAAACTCTAGTAGCAGAGGAGCTAGATTTGGAGAAAGAGGTGGATATCATAGGGATGGTATAAAAATTAATCGTTATGCCAATGAAGATATCACTTGGGAAGTTGCAACAAAATCTAACTTAGGTTTAGAGGTAAATTTCTTTGATGATGCTATTCAATTTAAGGGAGATATTTTTCATGAAAAGCGCACAAAAATTTTACAAAACCGATCTTATATTCCTGAAGCTATGGGTTTGCAAACTTCAGTGAAAGCAAATGTTGGTGAGGCTAGTAGTCAAGGTATTGATTTTAGTATCGATGCTAATAAGTTTTGGCCATCAGGTTTTTGGTTGACTGGACGAATTAATTATACTTATGCGACTAGTAAATATGAAGTTGTTGAGGAGCCTGATTATAGTGCATATGGAGCATCTCAGTTAAGCAGAGTTGGTCAATCTCTAAAGGTTCATCATGGTTATATCGCGGAACGGTTATTTATAGATGAAAATGAAGTCTTAAATTCCCCAAAACAATTTGGTGAGTATATGGCTGGAGACATAAAATATAAAGATATTAATAACGATGGTGTTATTACTTCTTTAGATAAGGTGCCAATTGGACATCCTGATGTACCAGAGATTTCTTATGGTTTTGGTTTTAGTATGGGATATAAAAAATGGGATGTAAGTGCCTTTTTTCAAGGACAGGCAAGAGTTTCGTTTTTTATTGATCCCAAAAGAACAGCACCATTCATAGATTCTGATGATGGAAATAGAGGTGATTATTTACCAGAACTAAAAGCTGAGAATGCATTATTACAAGCATATGCTGATGACCATTGGTCTGAAGATAATCCTAATGTATACGCGTTATATCCTAGATTGAGTGATAAACCAATTGAGAATAATATGCAACAAAGTACTTGGTGGATGTGTGATGGATCTTTTCTTCGTTTAAAACAACTTGAAATAGGTTTCGAGCCTTTACAGGGAGGCAATAAGACTTGGGCTGGAATGCAATCTTTACGAGTGTATGTTAGTGGCACTAATTTAATGCAGTGGAGTGGTTTTGATTTATGGGACCCCGAAATGAAAGGTAATGGTCTTGGATATCCATTGCAAAAGAAGTTTAATCTAGGCGTAAAAATTGATTTCTAATAAAACAGACATGAAAATATTTAAAAAAAGTATAATAATTTTAAGTCTAATTACAACGTTCAGTTGTAGTGAATACTTGGAAGTGGTGCCAGATAACGTTGCTACATTTGATATCGCTTTTAATAGTAGATATAATGCAGAAGGTTTCCTGTTCACTATTTATAGTTACTGTCCATCTCAGGCTAATTTAGGCTCTAATCCAGCATGGAGAGGTAGTGGAGAAGCTTGGTCTAATCCTTATCAGGCCGAAAATCAATTTCCACTTGTGAAGGGGCAGCAAAATGTGTCTAATCCTAAGTATAATGAATGGGATGGAGATCTGTTTGTCGCTTTACGTGATGCAAATATTTTTTTAGAAAATATAGATAAAGTGCCTGATTTAGATAATCTTGAAAAATTGCGATGGGTGGCAGAAGTTAAGTTTTTAAAGGCTTATTATCAGTTTTGGTTGCTGCGAATGTATGGACCAATTCCAATAATACGTGAGAATATTGAAGTAGGAGCTAGTGTTGACGAGGTTAAAATATCACGAAGCAGTGTAGATGACGTGTTTGCTTATATTGATGAACTGTTATTGGAGGCTATTGTGGATTTACCAGAGCAAATGTTTAATCCAATTGAGGAATATGGTAGGATTAGTAAGCCTATAGCTCTAGCTATTCGAGCAAAAATATTAACTACAGCAGCAAGTCCTTTATTTAATGGCAACTCACTATACGTTAATTTCGTAGATGAAAATCAAGAACCATATTTTAATCAGGTTATTGACCCGACTAAGTGGGAAAAAGCAAAGTTAGCATGTTCTGAGGCTATTGCTTTATGTGATACATATCATAGTCTATATGAACCGATAAATAGAGGATTCGTAGCATTAAGCGATAGTACTTTAAATAAACTATCCATTCGTGAAGCTGTTACTGAGGAGTTGAATAGTGAAGTTATTTGGGCGAATACAAATCAAAGCGGTCATACCTTACAAAACGAGAGCATGCCTATCATGGATGAAACCGTAGGTGCTAGTGTAGCAGAAAGTGTGCAACGTTCATTTTCTCCAACTTTAGCTAGTGTAGAAATGTTTTTGAGTAATAATGGTTTACCTATAAATGAGGATAAAACTTACGATTATAGCAATCGTTTTGATCTTGTAGAAAATTCTCCAGAAGACCATAGTTATTATATTAAAAAAGGATATCCAACAGTAAAAATGCACTTAAACAGAGAGCCTCGTTTTTATGGCTCATTAGCATTTGATGGCTCTATTTGGTATGGTCATGGTATCGATAGTGATGATCCTGCTGGAAGTTGGTATGTACAATGTAAAAGTGGACAGGTTGGATCAAAAGTTAATCACTGGCAATATTCAGGAACTGGCTATTGGGCGAAAAAATTAGTTCATCCTAAAACGGTTGTAAAAGGTTCATTTTCTGCTAGAAGATATTATTGGCCTGTGATGCGATTAACAGATTTATATTTACTGTATGCTGAGTGCTGTAATGAAACAGATAACAGAGAAGAAGCAATTAAATATGTTGATAAAATTAGGATGAAGTATAATTTGCCTGATATTGTTAATGCTTACACACAGTTCAGTAATGATCCAAATAAACCTGCTTCGCAAAATGGCTTACGTGAAATTATTCAACGTGAGAGAGCTGTTGAATTAATGTATGAAAGACAGTTATATTGGGATTGGCGTCGTTGGTTAAAAATAGATGCAATGTTAAATCAAAATATCGTCGGATGGAATATTGACAGTAAAACAGCTGAAGAATATTATATTCCAATTGATTTATATGCTCCAACGTTCAGTTTGAAGGACTATTTATGGCCAATAAAAGAACAAACAATGTTGAAGAATTCTAATTTAGTTCAAAACCCAGGATGGTAAAAAATAAAGACATGAAAAAAAACTATGGATTAATTATGTTAGTTTTTTGTTGTTTGATAGGATGTACCGAGTTGGAACATGCTCCTGATGGCAAAACGAATGGTATTGCAAAGTTAGTAACAGATATACAAGTCGAAAATACGAATGGTGGAGCAATAATTTCTTATAATGCTCCAGATGATGTCAATTTAGCTTATGTTTTAGGTACAGTAGTGTTAAATAATGGGCAAGAACGTATTGTAGCATCATCCACTCATTCTAATGAGATCGTTATAAAAGGAATCGGAGATATGGCTGAATATGACGTTAAGCTGTATAGTGTTAATTATAATGAGGAGCGTTCTGAAGAACAGCTGATCAAAATTAAGCCTTTGGTTTCACAAGTTGTAAAAATAAGCAATTCAATTATTGCTGAACCTGGTTTTGGAGGAATAAAGTTAAAGTGGAATAACGAGGATAGGGAGGCAATTGCCCTAATCGTTGAAGTTGATGATACTTTATCTTATGGACAGGTAGATACTACATTTCTATTGGCTGATATCACGTATGATTCATCTGTGGATGGACTTTTTGCAGTTAGAGGTTTCGAAAATGTTGAACGAAGCTGGCGTTTTAAAGTTAGGGATCGTTATGACAATTTTAGTCCTGAAATTGTAACGAAAATTACGCCATTATTTGAAGAGGCAATACCTCGTGAAGATTATGAAATTGTAAAATTAAGACATGATGCTCCTAGCGCATGGGGATGGGTGGAATCTAATTTAATCGATGGAAATAAAGGTAGTGGATTTCATACACCTCAAGGATGGAAAGATCCTGATGGAAAAGTTTCTGAGTATGAGGAAGAAAACTTGCACATGTTTACTATTGATTTGGGTGTACAAGCAAAATTGAGTCGCTTAAAATTTGAGGGTAGAGGAGAATATTACTATAAACATGGTAATCCACGAATATTTGATGTTTGGGCTGGTAATACTTTAAATGAAGACGGGAGTTTTAAAGATTGGACTAAAGTAATTACAAATGGAACGGTTATTAAACCTTCAGGTTTACCTTTAGGACAGCAAACTCAAGAAGATATTGATTTTCAAAAAAGAGGATTTGATTTTGAATTTACTGATGCAGGAGTAGTGCCATTTCGATTTATCCGATTTGTTAATAAAGAAAATTGGGCGGGTACGAAGTTTTTGCATGTGATGGAAATTGAGTTTTTTGGTCAAATCGTTGAATAAAGTTTTAAAGTTATGAATAGATTATTTAGAAGTATTATAATGATCTTATTATCTTTTATGGGAGTATTTATATATTCCTGTGAAGATATGAATGAGACACAGGCCGAATTTGTAGATAGAGGCGAAACCAAATATGTCGGTAAGGCTATGGAATTGTTCTCGAATGTTGGTTTCAAAAAGGTGAAACTGAATATGGTTATCAGTAATGATCCTTTGATTAAAAAAGGAACGATTACTTATTATGCGCCAGACGAAGAAGTCTTAGAGTTTGATGTCGTAAGAAATAAGAATGGAATTGATACCATTTCTCAAATATTAGAATTGCAACAAGGAAGCTATAATCTGACGGTACAATTTTCTGATGGTAATGGCCATTATTCTCTTAAAAATGATCACAGTTGTTTCGTTTATGGTGATGCGTATATCCAATCTCTTGCAAATAGAGATATTGTCGATATGGTAAATGATGAAGATGGTCTTAGTCTTAGTCTGTCATCGGCAAATAGCGGTTTGGTAAATAGTAAAATTACTTATCAAACAAATAGCGATCTTTTAATAGACACAATTTTCACATCTGATGTTGAAAGTTTATTACTTGAGGATGTTAAAAAAGGAAGTTCGCTTAAAATTGTTTCATACTATTTATTTGATGAAAGGCAATTGGAGATTTTTGAAACTTCGGAGGAAACTTATACTGTTCCATTAGACTATTTAATACCTAAAAGTGAATGGTCAGGACTATTACTCGCTGACGATACGCCAGATGCTTATGGTTGGGTGCTAAGTAACTTATGGGACGAGTCTACTGACACGGGATTTCATTCTCCCGACCCGACAACTTATCCTGCACTGATTAGTTTTGATTTGGGTAATCCTACTCTTATAAAATCAATAAGCATGGCACCTCGACCTGATTTTAATGATAGATTCCCAGATGATATTGAGATTTGGATGTCGAACACTTCGAATGAGCTTGGTGTTTCAGCTGTTGATGCAGAATGGGAAACCAAAGCTAATGAAGCTGGTTGGGTAAAGGTGGATGCAACAAGTTTATCTCCTAATACCGCAGCAAATATCGATGGAAATGAATTTTATCGCTATATGCGAGTTCGGGTATTGTCAGTTCCTGCAGGAGGCACTACACCTATTAATATGATGGAAATTTCTTTGATAGGTCAAGTACAATAACGATCCTTAATTAGTTTTAGGATTAGATTTAGTAAGGCTGTCTCGCAAGGGGCAGCCTTTTTTATTTTTTAAGGTATAGATGAATTGTGACATTATTAGTGAAGAGCTGATTTGGTTTACAAATGATTCAAATGTTGTAATTCATCTCTTATTCACTAAACAATAATCTTTTAGGTTCGAAGCTAAAACTTTTAGGTGGAATTGAGTATAGAAGCACTGTTGGCTCAAATTTTTTAAGCGAAAGTGTACCTCAATACTTGATTAGGCTAGGTTGACCCACGGTGTGGTGTGGCATTTTTAGGACTAAGCGTGTTTCGATACTCGATTTTCGTGCCTCGAACCACGGCAGGTCGTGACTTTTTTAACAGGAAGTGTGTCTTGATACTCGATTTATGAGCTTCGATACTCAATTGAAGCTAAAGAAGGCAGTGAAATTGAGTTTGTAATGGGGAATGTCGTACTTGAAGATTTAAAAGGAAGGAGAAAAGCGGAACTCAGTAATTTGAGTTCCGTTTTTACATATAGTGGTGATTATTCTTCTTTCTGAACGTTTTTGTGATTTGGAAAGAATTGTTTTAATTCATTGTATAATGGCATGGCTTCCTGATCGTGTTCGTTGGTATAGTAACGAATCGCACGGTAATAGGCCATTACATCTTGGTAGTTGTCGTTATCAAGTAATATTTTGGTATCGTTTAATTTTTGCTGAATCTGATCCACTTTCCGTAACATCTCTTCAATTACCTCTCTGGCTCTAAAATCCCGCTCAAATTCGTCAACACTTACAAAATTGGGTATGTACTTTGGGTTTTCGTGCATAATTGCCCGTGCTTTATTCACCAACAATTTATTGGTTTCGTTTATCGAACCATAGGTGGAGCGTTGTTCTGCTGTTAAACCGGGTGCATTTTCATTGGCCGAATCCAAAAGAGCATCTAAATGTGCATTGTTTTCGGTCAATTTTTCTTCTGAGAATGTTACTTGAATTAAATCGTTGTTTTTCATTTTTGGGTTTGTTAAATTATTAATAATTGGAATGCAAGTAGGGCTTGCATGGGTTAATTTTTCTGAACAGTCACTTTATTGGGTAGGCTACATTTTGTTATTTTGTTTCAACTTTGCGATAGTTGGCATTAGGATAAATAACAAAACTGCTCCAATAGTTAAATTTGAGAACGTATCTGCGATATATTCCAGTAGGTTATACATGCCACTTGGATTTTTATAGCTAGGCGTATAAATAGCGACTACAAGACCTATCAGCATAAATAGGATAGCTAGTAATAAAATAAGATATCTCTTTTTAGTTTGCTTTTTCATCATGGTATTTTTTAATCATTGTTTCAATGACTTCAATATCTTCTTCTTCTATTTTTGAAACTTGTATTGTTTTCCCATTAACTTTTTCCATGATTAAAATCCCTTCAGTTTTAACCAACTGATAAGTCTTAAGTTCTGCCCATTTTATTTTCCAATTGGGAAAACAATGGATAGCATTGTTATCAATAACTAATTTTTTGGGCGTTAGAAAAGTTATATTTAAAACAATATTTATCGCAACATAAATAAATACATAAAACGTACTAATTTGATTGTAGGTAATAAAGAAGATAACACCAGCCATTAGTGCGAAAGAGATAATTTTAGTAATGTTTCGTGTCGCTTTATTATTTATTTTTCCTTTTGATTTTAATTCAATTATTTTTCTTACTCCTAACCTATCTGTTTTTATTTGCCAAAAATTTAAAGTGGCTATAATGGCAATAATGCCTATTATGCAGATAATAACCACAATTAATGCGATAGTTTCATTTAGGTTTTTCCCAAATATTACCCACGTTAATGTAGCTAAAGCGACAAGCATGAGAGGTAATGTGATAAGGGCTATTTTTGTTTCTAATTTTATCATATTCTATTTTTAAAATATCACTAAAAGGCATACACTCTAATATTTCCAATTTACACGAGCCTGCTGTTTTTTGAAAAAGTTTAATATTTCCAAAGTCAATAAAGCATCTAAATGTGCATTATTTTCGGTCAATTCTTCTTGACTAAATGTTACTTGAATTAAATCCTTATTTTTCATTTCGGTTGTGGTTAGAAATGAATTATAGTTTGGTAATAAAATGAATGACGTTGCTTAATTTTACCCAACGATTCTCTTTAGACAAATTCGTTTCGAAAGGTGTTTTGAATTCTTCGATCGTTAATTGAGAATGAAATGAATATTTTATCATAAGTGCATGGCTTTAAGACCTTAAGATAATAAAAACCATGCACATCTACCAGTTGGGAATGGATTATTCTACTGAATATCAATAAATTAAATGTTTTTCAGCCAGCTCAAGATAACACCTAAGGTAAATTATTTTTCTGCAACAACGAATTTAACCAATTTAGTAACCTCGTTATCTAATTTGTCATATGCAGTAATCAGCACTTGATGACTTGCTTCTGAATTAAACATCGCTATATTAGAAAGAGAATTAGAAGAAGTGTAGTTTTGTTTCTTTCCTCCATCTATCTGATAGTATATCTTATTTGTACCACATTGCTTATCAGTAGCTCCAAGATACAACTTCACATACGGAGGATACACATTTATTTTCTCTCCCGATTTCTCTTCAATACGTATCGGCTTAATACTAAAATTCACATAAATTTCTGGTCCTATATTATCAACCACAACTTCACTCGATTTTATTATCTCAGCATTATTCACATTATCTGTAGCATAAAAATCAATCTTATTAAATCCTTCATTTTCAATAGTAAATATCGTATCATAAACAGCTTCGTTACCGTTAACGGTATAAGCTATTTGCTTTATGCCTGATGCATTGTCTTTAGAAAATAATTTTACTTTTGTTTTATTATTGATAAATAAAGTATCTCTCGCAAAGAATTCAGGACCTGAATAATCAATACCTGAAACTGGTGCTCTATTATCTAAAAAGACAGAAGTAGTTGTAACACTAGATTTATTAGATACCTTATCGAAAGCCCTATACCTAACCGACTGAGGACCTTGTTCTTTAATAAAAGACACAGGGCTTTTATAAACAGTTTTTATTACTCCATCATTAAAACCATATTTAATTTGATCAACACCCGATTGTGCATCTTCAGCAGTAATTTCTAATTGACTACGCTCCGAAACATATACGAACTTTCCAATATATTTATCATTCAGGATTTTCGAACTAACAACAGGAGCTGTTTTATCTATAATAAAATCAGACTTAATATCGTCACTAAAATCTGACATATTTAGCACTTTATCATCAGCCCAAAATTTAATTTTATGATACCCTTCTTTTAAAAAACCTGTACTTATAGGAAAATTATAATTCAATCTTTTACCTTCACCAAACTGATAGTAAATATTTCGAACACCGGTCAGATTATCCTTCGCTGTTAATCTAATTTTCGATCGGCCAGAAATGTAATTTCCTGAAATTTCACCTTCCATATTCCAATCAACAACTGGAGCTGTAATATCCAGTGCAAACTTTTTTGTTTTTACCTTTTCAGTATTCCCTACGTTATCAACACCGTAATAGGCAACAGTGTACGCTTTTTCATCAGTAATTTTCAATAAGCTAGCATACTTAGTATAAGCAACACCATCTAAACTAAAGAATAAACTTTCAACACCAGACATTTCATCAAATGTAGAAATTGCAATTTCTAAATTCTTCCCATAATAAAGCACTCCGTCCTTAAAAAAATTAGGAGCAGCTAAAAACTTACTTGTAGAAACTGGTGCAAGACCATCGGCATAAACTTCAAATATAATATCCCCAGCAGGTAACACTACTTTTCTAGTAATAGTATCAACCTTAGAAGGTGTACGAACCGTATTATATCCTTCAGTATCGAAATAAAAAGGATTCGCATATTCTTTCGTGCTTTCGCTTTTCAATCTTTGAATATTTTCCCCATCGGGATTTGTACCCAAAAACAAATACATTGGCTCATGTTTATTAACAAACAACCTACCCTTTTCATTATGGTATGTTTTATTTTTATGTTCCTTTTGAGTTTGAGAAAAACCAAAATTATAGAATAACATAAATACCAATAATGGATAATAATTTTTCATCGTTTATTTACTTTTAGTAAAAAAAAATAATTGCTGTTAAAGACTAAGTTCTAAACAGCATATTGTTTATAGTAATATTTTTACGCACTGGAAAAAGAGGTTAGCAATTTATCCCATCAATCAAATGAAGGCTGAATTGAAATTTCTGTTTCCTTTGTACTTGTTTCAATACAAGATATTGGCAGTGAATAATATAGATATTTATTTTATCTTTCTTTTTCAGTACAAACCAAAATTCACCTGTTGTTTCACTAAATTTTTTACCGCAGCCATTGTGCAAATAAAGTTGCTCTCCTTTTAATTTGCCATTCGCACGTATTCGATCGTCTTTACAATGTGGACAAGTAGCTTCTACTTCGATGGCATTAGCCCATAAGGAAATGCAAACTGTGAAAATAATATCGTTTTAAGTTTCCCGCTAATCTAATTTTAACACTATTGATATATTCAGGACTTATCAATCATTCTTTATGATTGAACCTATCTTTTTGTAAAATGAAAATGCTAAAATAGAAAATCTCACCGCCACTAATCGGCGGTGAGATTATTTTTAATTAATCTATTATGTAGGATTGTTTTGTGCGGCAGTTCTTTTCGCTTAATTCTTCTTCAGAGAATGTTACTTGATTAAATCGTTGTTTTTTATTTTGGTATAATTTATCATTAGTTGTTATAAGCTAAATTGCGCTCCAATCGATAAAATTCCACTTCTAAATGGGGAGTTGAATCGATACTCTGAATAATAGCGGACTTTACCTTTAGTTCTAAGGCCGATTCCCCAATTAGTTCCAAATTTTGATTCAGAGAGAGTCTTAGGGTAGCTTTTAGCTTTAAAATACAGCATTGAATAGCTGATGCCACCTAAAGCATATAGACCTATTGTTTTGTGATTAAAAATAAGCCTATGAATGTCAAAATTAGCACTTCCTTTAAATTGCTTCGATTTATTTGATAATCCAGGTAGGTAATATTGAAGTGAAGGAGATAATGACCATTTTTGATTAATATCATAACTACCCTTTACCTCAAATCCTAGGGTTGGATTTTCGTCATCTAAGTATAGATAATCACTCGAACGCCAATAATCCAATTCAACTTTGTTTCCATAATTCACTCCAATTCCAATGTGCATTTGAGATTTGGCGTGACTTGATATTAAAATCAAAAAAAATAGGACGAGAAAAAAAATGATTTTGTGTTTCATAAATATATATTATTAATAATAAAGTCTTTTACCATACCATTTATCCCCTCTTCTAATGCCACCATAAAAATCAACACGAACGGTTTTGTTGTTTATTAAGTCTATTACTTTTGGGGTTATTTTAAATTTTACTTTTTTACTTGGATCGTATGCTATAACAGGAGTTTGGTATTTTCTTGAATATATTTTTTTGAGTATTCTTGAATTTTTTCTTTTTTCAGAAAAGTTAAAGTTCATATTATAGATTCTATTTCCAGTAAATGCAACCATTGAGATTTGATTAGCTTCCTTTGAATCTCTTTCTAAACCTTTAAGGATCTTTTTAAATTCAGTGTTTAGATAATCCCAAGCAATTTTTTTTAACATATTAGGAGTGAGAGTTATTTTTTCATCCAAGTTATAAATTCCATACTTTCTTAGGTTTATTTTTTTTAGATTTATGACTAGTTTTATTTTGCTCGCAAAGGGTAAATCTGGGTACTTATCTATGCCATGTGTGATGTCCACTAAATGCTCGTTAAATGCCTTGTTTTCAAAATACCAGGTCGTTTCTGGAATTCGTTCTACATAGTCTACTTTAACGTCAGTGTAATATGAAATTTCATTAATGCCAAGTATGATTTCATCAGCTTTATATCTCCACCAAATACCACTTCCTTTTTTCTGGTATTTTACTTCTACTCCTGTTTTAGCCCAAATTTTGAAATCTTGATTAGTGTAAATAAGTTTGGCTCTTCTGTGTTTGCTTGCATAAGCATATGCCACACGTCTTTTACCAAACCATCCTGCTATTGTTGTTTGTCTCCCTTTAGTTGCCTCCCATTTACTAACAATTTTTTGCATTTCATTGGATAAATATGTAGGTTTTTTTGGTACCCATTGGCTTCGGCGAATTGGTTCAGAATCAGGAATTCGATATCTTCTAATTCTATCATCTATAGCTATCTCTCTTTCCATCATTTCTGCTCTTTTTGTATTGCCATTAAAAGATAATTGATCTTGTTGTTCAGATAAGTATACATTTAGATGTTCTGTGTCATCAACGTGAACAAAATAAAGACCACTTTCGGTGTATTTATACAATGTGTCACCTATTTGAATTTCACCATTTTCATTTAATAAGCTGGCAAAATCATCATCTGAAATGATATTTTTAGTTTCTTCAAATAAATCTGTTGGATTTGTGGTTTTTAGTGTGCTTTTTGTATGTATAACATTTTTAAGAGTAGGTCTTTTTTTATATGCTTGAAGGAGTGAGTTAACTTTATTAATATCGTCGGGGTTTGCTATCGGTCTTAGTGATAAAAAGTCCCTATTATAAAGTTCTTCAAAGTCATCGTAAATATCTTCAATATCCTTTTCATTTAATTCGGTTATTTTATTTTGAAGGGCTTTCCTATTGGAAAACTTTAATCTTCCCTTTTCTATGGATAGTGTGTTAATATCATTGGTAGGTTGCTTTTTTTCAAAAATTTCTTCTTGATTACAACTGAATGCAAATGCAAGCAGTATTAAAATTAATCCTTTTCTCATTTTTACAAAATTTAAGTGTTAATAATAAAATTTACTTTAATTTTGCCCCTATCTCCTCGAACGAGATGTTGGGCTTGAGTTTTAAATGCGCATTTTTATAACTCGAGGACTAAACTATAAAAGCTCACCGCCACTATTCGGCGGTGAACTTATTTGTAATTAATCTATTATGTAGGATTGTTTTGTGCGGCAATAGCTAACAGGGTAATTGTTTTCTTTCAGTGTTTTCATGAGCCGAGAAAGACTGCGTTCTGAAATGTTTAAGCGTTTGGCTAGTTCTTTCGGAGTTCCTGTACTCTCTTTGTTAATGAGTTCTTTAATGTATTCTGTTTTTTTTAGAAGTTCCGAGTGTGTCATTGGTGGAAATATTAATTGGCTGATTGTGATTTACTCATTAATTCCTTAAATCTTAAAAAGGTAACCCTTTTTAATAATTAAATATTGTTAAATATTAAAATTTAGACTGTAAATAAAACCCGTAAGTCTTATGTTTTCTGACTTATTGTTCCTTTTGTAATGAGTGAAAAATATCGGCATTAATTTATGTTAGGTATATCGATATTTGTTTTTGTTCTCCTTGTTGTGAAATCGAGTAAAAAATAGAATGGGCTTGCTAGGGTGAAATACCAAATAAAATAGCGGTATTGAAGCACATGGCAAAATCTTCCTTCCTTAAACGTATCCTTTCCATTTAAAATACGTTATTTAATAAAAGGACTTCTAGGTATTTTATTTGCTTTAAGTAAAAAAATATCTAAATTCTTTATTATATTTGCATCAAATTTCATAGGGGCATGCGCTTGTAAGTTAGCTTAATGATAAAGCAGTTGTTTGCGAAATTAAAGCAATGTATTCTCCATTTGGGATTTTAATATTGAATTCTTTTAGGAAAGGATTCCTTCGGGAACTTTCTACTTGATACTTGAACAACATGGCAAAAGAAGAACAGGATAAAATATTGGACGAGGTAACACAGAGCGACTATAAGTACGGTTTTGTTACCGATATTGAAAATGATGATATAGGCAAAGGTCTTAATGAAGATGTTATTCGTTTGATTTCGGCTAAAAAGAACGAGCCTGAATTTATGCTCGAATATAGACTGAAAGCATATCGTCATTGGTTAACGATGAAGATGCCTGAATGGGCATACCTAAAAATACCACCAATCGATTACCAGGACATTATTTACTATTCGGCTCCGAAGCAAAAAGCGAAACTGGATAGCATGGATGATGTAGATCCAGAAATTCGTGCCACTTTCGATAAGCTGGGTATTCCTTTGGATGAACAAAAACTATTGTCGAATGTTGCAGTAGATGTAGTGATGGATTCATCATCGGTAAAAACGACTTTTAAAGAAGCTTTGGCTGAAAAAGGAGTTATTTTCTGCTCCTTTAGTGATGCAGTTCAGGAACATCCAGATTTAATTCAGGAATATATGGGAACAGTAGTTCCTATTCAAGATAACTTTTTTGCAGCGCTTAACTCAGCTGTATTCTCCGATGGTTCATTCGTATATATTCCTAAGGGAGTGCGTTGTCCAATGGAGTTATCGACTTACTTCCGTATAAATGCTGAAAATACAGGTCAGTTCGAGCGTACGTTAATTGTATGTGAAGATGATTCGTACGTAAGTTATTTGGAAGGTTGTACAGCTCCTATGCGTGATGAGAATCAATTGCACGCTGCAATTGTTGAAATCGTAGTGAAAGATAATGCTGAAGTGAAATACTCAACAGTTCAGAACTGGTACCCTGGTAACAAAGACGGTGTTGGTGGTATTTACAATTTTGTAACCAAACGTGGAATTTGTCAAGGTAAAAATGCTAAGTTGATGTGGGCTCAGGTTGAGACAGGATCAGCAGTAACTTGGAAATATCCTTCTACCATATTAAAAGGGGATGGCTCGTCAAGTGAGTTTTATTCGGTAGCTGTTACAAATAATCACCAGCAAGCAGATACGGGATCAAAAATGATTCATATCGGTAACAACACCAAGAGTACAATTATCTCAAAAGGTATTTCTGCAGGAAAGAGTAATAACTCTTATCGAGGATTGGTTAAGGTAACCAAGAATTGTGAGGGAGCTCGTAACTTTTCTCAATGTGATTCATTACTTTTAGGAGATAAGTGCGGAGCACATACATTCCCATATCTCGAAATTGGCAATAAATCTGCTAAAGTTGAGCACGAAGCGACTACTTCAAAAATTGGTGAAGATCAAATTTTCTATTGCAACCAGCGTGGTATTTCTACCGAAGATGCTATTGGTTTAATTGTAAATGGATATGCAAAAGAGGTAATCAACAAAATGCCTATGGAATTCGCAGTAGAAGCACAAAAATTACTAGCGATTAGTTTAGAAGGATCTGTAGGATAATCAATATATAAAGTAAGTAGAACCCAACGCATAACTGCGACAAAATAGAAGTGACATGTTAAGCATTAAAAATTTACACGTTTCCATTGATGGAAAAGAAATCTTAAAAGGAATTAATCTGGAGATCAAGCCAGGAGAAGTTCATGCTATTATGGGACCTAATGGTGCTGGTAAAAGTACTTTGGCTTCTGTATTGGCAGGTAGAGATTTGTATGAAGTAACTGAAGGAGAAATTACTTTTCAGGGAAAGAATATCTTAGAGATGGCTCCAGAGGACCGTGCCAAAGAAGGTATTTTCTTAGGATTTCAATACCCAATCGAGATTCCTGGCGTATCTACAGTTAATTTCATGAAAACTGCAGTTAACGAACATCGCAAGCACAAAGGTTTAGAACCTTTAACTGCTTCTGATTTCTTAAAGTTGATGCGCGATAAAAAAGCATTGGTTGAAATCGATTCTAAATTGACGAACCGTTCCGTAAACGAAGGTTTTTCTGGTGGAGAAAAAAAGAAGAATGAGATTTTCCAAATGGCAATGTTGGAACCAAAGTTGGCTGTTTTAGATGAAACAGATTCAGGATTGGATATCGATGCACTTCGTGTTGTAGCAAAAGGGGTGAATAAATTGAAAACTGCCGATAACGCAACAATCGTTATTACTCACTATCAGAGGTTGCTAGATTACATCGTTCCTGATGTTGTTCATGTTTTGTTCGATGGTCGAATCGTAAAAAGTGCTGGTAAAGAGCTTGCTCTTCAACTAGAGGAAAAAGGATACGACTGGATTAAAGAAGAAAACGGAAAATAGTTGAACGCGATGAGACAGTGGATGAGGTTGTTTAATCTCAACTTATTGTTTTGTGTCTAAATATTTAAACAAATGGCCGATATAAATACAATTAATAAGGATTTCGCAGATCTGTTCGAGCAAGGCAAAGAAATGCTTTCGAATGGTTCTTCTGATCATATGAATGTAGCTCGTGAAAAAGCTTTCGTTCAGTTTCAGGAGCAAGGTGTTCCTACTCGTGCCAACGAGAATTATAAATATACCGATTTGATACCCGCTTTCGATCATCCATACAATGTGAATCTTCGTTACATGGAAGTGGATGTTGACCTGAATGATATTTTTCAGTGCGATGTTCCAGAGTTGGATACCAATATGGTATTGCTAACAAACGGATGGTACTACGATAATAATAAAATACTTACTGAATTACCTAAAGGTGTTATCGTTTGTGGTATTCAGGAAGCATCAGAAAAATATCCAGATATTTTTAATGCACATTACGGTAAATATGCCAAACCAGATGAGGATGGCATCGTAGCATTAAATACAGCTTTGGCAAAAGATGGTTTATTCATCTATGTGCCAAAAGGTGTGATAATCGAAAGACCAATTCAGGTTGTGAACCTTTTGCGTTCCGATCGCGATTTAATGGCAACGCAAAGAAACTTATTTGTGATTGAGGAAAATGCACAGGCAAAAATTATTGTTTGCGATCATACCTTATCGCATCATAAATACCTAAGCAATTCAGTTACTGAAGTAAATGTGGCACCAAACGCGGTGTTCGATTTGTATACTTTGCAAAACCAGCATTTAAATTCAGTAATCTTGAATTCTACATTCATCCGTCAGGATAAGAATTCAAATGTATTGACCAATACCATTTCTCTTTACGGAGGAACCATTCGTAACAATCATCACGTATTGTTAGATGCAGAGCATTGTGAAAACAATACTTTTGGAATGTATTTGATGGATAACAAACAACACGTTGATAATTTCACATCAATCGATCATGCAAAACCGAATTGCTTAAGTAACGAGCATTTCAAAGGCGTAATGGATGGTGAGGCAACTGCAGCATTTGCAGGTCGAATTAATGTTCGTCGCGATGCTCAAAAAACATTGGCTTATCAATCAAACAACAATTTATTGCTTAGCGACGATGCGCAAATCAACACAAAACCTCAGCTAATTATCGATGCTGATGATGTAAAGTGTAGTCACGGAGCAACAGTTGGTCAAATGGATGAAGATGCATTGTTTTACTTGCGTGCACGTGGTATCGACGAAAAAGAGGCGCGTCAGATGTTGATGTTCGCTTTTGCTCACGAAATAATTGAGAAAATTAGAGTTGAGGCGCTAAAAGATCGAATTGATGCTTTGGTAGATACAAGATTAAGAGGTGAAATTTCAAAATGCAACACTTGCGCAATTGCTTGCAGTAACTAGGATTGTATATTTTTAGAATGACAATAGATATCGAAAACATACGTAAAGACTTTCCTATTTTGGAGGAAATGATTCACGGCAAACCACTTGTTTACTTTGATAATGCTGCCACAACTCAAAAGCCTCGTCAGGTTATTGATAAAATGGTGAAGTATTATTACAAGTACAATTCTAATATTCATCGTGGAGTTCATTATTTGAGCAACAAATCCACAGATGGAAACGAGAATGCAAGAATATTGGTGCAGAATTTCATTAATGCGAAGCATTCGCACGAGGTTATTTTTACTAGCGGAACAACAGAGGCGATTAATTTGGTTGCCAATTCTTTTGGCGATCGATATATTTCCGAAGGCGATGAGGTGATTGTTTCTGAATTGGAACATCACTCTAATATTGTTCCTTGGCAAATGCTCTGCGAAAGAAAAAAGGCAAATTTAAAAGTTTTGCCTTTTAATGATAAAGGAGAGTTGATGATTGAAAAACTGGACGATTTAATTACCGATCGTACTAAAATAGTTGCAGTAAATCACATATCCAATTCTTTAGGTACCATTAATCCTATTCGTAAGATCATTGAAATTGCTCATGCTAAAAACGTACACGTTTTAATTGATGCAGCACAATCCATTCAGCACAAAAAAATCGATGTTCAAGATTTGGATGCTGATTTCTTGGTTTTCTCTGGACATAAATTGTATGGACCAACGGGTATTGGTGTTTTGTATGGTAAAGAAGAATTACTAAACGAAATGCCGCCATGGAAAGGTGGAGGTGAAATGATTGCAGAAGTAAGTTTCGAAAAAACTACTTACAACGAACTGCCTTTTAAATTCGAGGCTGGAACTCCTAATTATATTGACGCAATTGGATTAGGTGCGGCTATTGAATATGTAGAAAATATCGGAATCGAAAATATCGACGCTTACGAACAAGAATTGTTAGCATATGGTACCGAGAAGTTATTATCTATTGATGGTTTAAAAATATATGGCACTGCAGCCGAAAAAACATCAGTAATTTCATTTTTGGTCGAAGGAATCCATTTTTACGATATGGGCATGCTTCTCGATCAAATGGGAATTGCCGTAAGAACAGGTACTCATTGCACCGAACCAGTAATGCAACATTTCGGGATCGACGGTACTGTTAGAGCTTCTTTTTCCTTTTACAACACCAAAGAGGAAATCGATTCACTGTACAATGGAATCTTAAAAGTTTGCAAAATGTTTGCAGTAAAATAGTCCGATTGCCAGATTTTCACAGATAGAAAATTATTGTAACTTTCGGCGAAAAAATTTTAATAATAAGATTTAGAGAGTTTTTTAGTCTTAAAGCTAATATCTCATATCTAATTTCTAAGTAATTATGACAATAAACGAAATTCAGGAAGACATTATTGAAGAATTTGCAGGCTTTGAGGATTGGATGGACAAATATGCTTATCTAATCGAGTTGGGAACAGATCTTACTGGTTTAGATGAAAAATTTCAAACAGATTCCAATCTAATAAAAGGTTGTCAGTCTAAAGTTTGGTTCAACGCTTCATTGCATGAAGGAATTGTAAAACTAGAAGCTGATAGCGATGCTATTATTGTGAAAGGAATTGCAGCCTTGTTAATTCGTGTTTTCAATAATCAAACTCCTGAAGATATCATGAATGCTGATCTTAAATTTATCGATGAAATTGGATTAAAGCAGCATTTATCACCTACTCGCTCAAATGGATTAGTGTCCATGGTTAAGCAAATTAAAATGTATGGTCTTGCTTTCAATCACGTAAGCAAATAAATTAGTACTGAAATGGGTAAAAAGGAAACAGAAGCAATAATTGTAGAGGTTTTAAAAACCATTTACGATCCTGAAATTCCAGTGAATATTTACGATCTGGGATTAATATATGAGGTAGATATGTATGAAGAGGATGAGGTGAAAATCTTGATGACTCTTACTGCACCCAATTGTCCAATGGCCGATCAAATTCTCGAAGAGGTAAATGAGCGAACAAAAGCTTTACCACAAATTGAAGATGTAACGGTTGTTTTGACTTTCGATCCACCTTGGGATAAAGAAATGATGACAGAGGAAGCAAAACTCGAGTTGGGTTTTCTATAAATATATAAAAGGACTGTTTTTCAGTCCTTTTTTTTGTCTTTGGGCCTTTCCTTCATTCTTCAGGTCGGGCTTTCCGTTTTTACTCCTCGCTCATTCTTCGCTGTGGGGTAATCTCTACAATCCCTAAGGTAAATATGCAATATCCTAAAGATGCATTGCCATGCGTCCGCTTCTTAAGACTTGAAAATTTTTAATGTTTTTTGTTTGAAGAGGAGTGACATTGGTTACGCAGTTGGGTTACCCATAGGTGATAGTAGACGTTAAGAAAAAAATCCGTTGGAAAAATGAATGGGAATGCTTTGTAAGGATAAATAATAAAGCACTTGTAAAAATGATTTGGTATGGGAAGCTAAATCATTTTTTCAGAATTACTTTTTTTTAGTCTATGAGCCGTTATGGATCACCGAGGGACATAGTCTTGATTTTTTGTAACTTTTTCATCAAGAAAAAAGTTTGAAAAAGATTAAATAGAAATTTATCTGCTGAAAAATACAAACTAGTAACTGTATTTATTATTAATTTGGTAATCAAGTTTACTATAGTGATATGAATTTAACCCTCACAGTAAAATCAAATCTCATAAAAGCCAAGGCGCTAGAACTTGGTTTAGATCTTTGTGGAATTGCTAAAGCTGATTTTCTCGATGAGGAAAAAGACAACTTTCTTTCCTGGCTCGATAAAGAGTATCATGGTGAAATGGGATACATGGCTAATAACATTGAAAAACGATTGGATCCACGATTGTTGGTCGAGAATACAAAATCAATTGTTGTTGTTGGCTTAAATTATTTTCCAAAAGAGCAGCAAAAAGATCCGGAAGCTCCGGTTATCGCAAAATATGCCTACGGAAAAGATTACCATTTTGTATTAAAGGATCGACTGAATAAACTTTTGGAATACATCAATACCGAAATAGGTGATGTCACAGGTCGTGCATTTGTTGATTCAGCACCAGTATTAGAACATGCTTGGGCTAAAAAAGCTGGATTAGGCTGGATTGGAAAAAATTCATTACTTCTAAATCGTAAAATTGGTTCTTTTCTTTTTCTTGGCGAATTGCTCATCGATATGGAATTGGAATATGAGAATCCTATCTATCAAGATTTTTGTGGCGGATGTAGTAAATGCATTCGAGCGTGCCCAACTGGAGCAATTACCGAACCATACGTAGTGAATGGAAGTAAGTGCATTTCATATTTTACTATCGAACTTAAAGGTGAAATCCCTGTAGAAGTGGAAGGTCAATTCGAAAATAGAGTTTTTGGCTGCGATATCTGTCAAGATGTTTGCCCCTGGAATCGCATGGCCAAAGGAAATACTGTTCCTGAATTTGAGCCAAACTCTGATTTGCTTTCTCTATCGAAGGAGGAATTGGAGAATATCGATGCACATCAGTTTGGTGAAATTTTCAGAAATTCAGCTGTTAAGCGCACAAAATTTAAAGGCTTCAAAAGAAACCTAGACTTTCTTTCACAAACGAAAGGAACGAACTCTGCAGAAAATAACATGAATAACTAAGTTGTAATAAGCAAAACGAAAATTGTTTTGCAATTTTATCTACATTTATATTTAAGAATCAATCTTAAATTTTAGTTCGATGGAGCATTATATCTATCATGTAAATAACAATAAGGAAACTCGTCTTTTTGTACAAGTGTGGGAACCTACATTTAAACCCAAAGCTTTTATTTGTTTAGTGCATGGAATTGGCGAACATAGCTCTCGTTATCATATTTGGGCAGAACAATTTGTAAACAAAGGTTTTGCAGTAATTAGTTTCGATCAAAAAGGTCATGGATTATCAGAAGGGAAAAGAGGAGTTATTACTTCTTATTCCGATTTCATGGAGGATATTGATTTCATTTTGGATGAAGGAAGTCGAAGATTTAAAGATATACCTTGTTTTTTATACGGTCACAGTATGGGTGGTGGCGAAGTATTGAATCATCTAATAAGGTGTAAGTCAAATTATATTGGTGTAATTTCTACTTCTCCGTGGATAGTAACACAGGCAGCTCCTCCAAAACTTGCATTTCCCTTTTTGCGTTTAATGAATAAATTGGCTCCTTCTTTTAGTTTAAAGACCGGTTTCGATTCAGGTATGCTTTCTCACGATACAAATGTTGCTGAAAATTACGATGATGATGATTTAGTTCATCATATGGTTTCTTTTCGATTGTTTGTTGATGCTTACGATGCGGGATATTTTGCTCTCGAAAATGCAAGTCGGATTAGTAAACCATTACTTTTGTTACATGGAGAGGCTGATGAAGTAACGAATTGTAAAGCCAGTAGTAATTTTTCTGAAAAGAGTTCTAATTTGTGCACATTCATTAAATATGAAAACGCTTATCACGAATTGCACAATGAGTTTTGTAGAGAAAAGGTTTTCGCAGATATTATAGAATGGATCGAGACTAGACTGAAAGAAACAAATTAATAAGTATAAGGATGACAGATTTTCGAACAAAAGTAAAAATACTCGAATCAAAAGAGAAGTTTGGATACAATTCCAAAGCAATAATGCTTGGTTCTTGTTTTATTGAAAATGTTGGAGAAAAGTTGTCTGGCTATAAGTTCGATTGTAATGTAAATCCGTTTGGTGTAATTTATAATCCTATTAGTGTTGGTGAAAGTTTAAAAATACTTCTAGAGAATAAAGAATTTAAGGAGGAAGATTTAAATTTTGCCAACGATTTGTATTTTAGTTTTTCGCATCATAGCCGTTTTTCGCACGCCGATGCAAATGAATGTTTACATTTAATCAATACAGAAATTAAAAAATCATCTTTAGATCTGGCTAATTCTGATGTTTTGTATATCACATTTGGTACTTCCTGGGTTTTTGAATTGCTCGATTTGGGAAAGATTGTATCGAATTGTCACAAATTACCAGCTAAAGATTTTCATAGATATAGACTTGAGATAGACGAGATCGTTAATTACTACAAAGAATTAATTATTTCTCTTTCTGTTTTTAACCCGAACTTGAAAATTGTTTTCACAGTAAGTCCAATTCGACATTGGAAAGATGGTGCTCATGGGAATCAATTAAGTAAATCTACCTTGTTATTAGCTATAAATCAGTTGGTACAATTGTTCGATCAGGTTTCTTATTTTCCGTCTTACGAAATTGTAATGGATGAATTAAGAGACTACCGCTTTTATTCAGAAGACATGTTGCACATGAATTCAACAGCTGTTAATTATATATGGGACCGCTTTGTCGATACTTATATGGAGAAAAGTGTTTTGGATGTAATGAAAAAGGTTGATAAGATTGTTTCTGCTTCTAACCATAGACCCTTCAATCCAGATGCGTTAGCACATCAACGGTTCATCACTAGTACCTTAAGTGATATTGAAAGCTTGCAAAGCCAATATCCCAATATTGTGTTTGATAAAGAAAAATCATTTTTACTGAAAAGTTTGCACGTATAGAGTGGACATTCTCATTTGTATTTTGTAATTTGTTTTTCCGTTTCGGATAAAAAAAATAGCTACTGATTATCAGGCAGCTATTTCTTTTTGTAAAAATAGTTTGCATTCCCATTTGGAGATGCGGATTTTTATCCTTTATCTTTGCACCGCTTTCAACGGAAGGTGTGCTAGTTTTGAAGGATTGATATTAGATGCGTAATCATC
>JADGFH010000605.1 GCA_016743925.1 Labilibaculum sp. | reverse complement strand
AATTATGTTGGCTGGGGTGGAATATCTCAAGCATTTTATAAGCCTGATGGTACTACTACCAAAGGTTGGGAAAAAGAAGCAGAAGAGCTTAAATTAACTATGAATAATACTGAATATAAAGAAGCTCAACGAAGTGTACTAGATTCTTATTATACTGATGAAAACATAACTAAAGCTATGTGGAAAGGTGTTGAAAGATTAGGATTTAAAGGTGGTTCAATATTAGAGCCAAGTGTAGGTATAGGAAATTTCTTTGGATATATGCCTAAACATTTAAAACCAAGTACTCAACTTTTAGGAGTAGAATTAGATGGAACTACTTCAAAAATTGTAGAAACACTTTACCCTAAAGCAAAAATATATAATATTGGATTTGAAAATTTCAAACTTCTTCCAGGGCAAGAAGCATCATTAGTAATTGGAAATCCACCTTATGGAAGCCATAAGGTGTTAGATAATGATAATAAACAATTGAAAGGTATGAAAATACATAATTATTTTATGGCTAAAAGTATTGATAGTCTTGAGCCAGGTGGTGTTATGGCTATGGTTGTATCTAATAGTTTTTTAGACTCTCAAGATGTAAATGCACGAGCATATATTGGAGAAAAGGCAAACTTATTAAGTGCGATTAGATTACCTAATAATGCTTTTAGTAAAGGTGCTAATACAGAAGTTACAACTGATATTTTATTTTTTCATAAAAGAAATAGTTCTTATCAAAAGTCAAATATTGACCAATGGTTAAATATCGGAGAAATAAATGATACACCAATTAATAAATACTTTGAAAAAAATCAAGAAAATTTATTAGGGAAGTGGGGTAAATTTGGAACTATGTATCAAGGAGATAGTCCAGCATTAGTTCCAAATAGTGGACAAAATACTAAAGAATTGTTAGATAAAGCCATTGAAACTATTCCTTGTTTTTGGGATTATAATAGTGATTCAAGTTATAGAGCATACACAACAGGAAATGATGTTAGAATTATGCAAGAGAACTCTATTAATAATGAATTAACTAAAATTCTACAAAATCAAAATGGCGAAACTATATCAAGTGATGCAAGAATTAATACATATTTTGTGAATGATAATAAGATTTATAAAAGATTACCTGATATGAATGGGGAAACACAAACAAAAGAAATTTCTACTAAATCTAATTCAAAAGGTGTTGAAGTTGATTTAAAAGAAAAAGAAATTAACAAAATAAAAGGTATGATAAAAGTATCAGTAGTAGCAAATAAACTTAAAAAAGCACAGTTAAATGATAACTTTGATGATAGTGATATAGAATCATATAGAAATGATTTAAATAAAGAATATGATAGTTTTGTAAAACAATATGGTTTTTTAAACAATAGAATAAATAAAAGTTTATTTGAAGAAGATGTAAATTCATCTTTTTTATTAGCATTAGAAAAAAAATACGACAAAGGTATTTCTAAAGCAGTATCTAATAAAACTGGAGAAAGAGTTAGGAAAGAAGAAGTATCAAAAGCAGATATATTTTTTAAGCGAACACAAACACCATACAAAGCCCCTGATACAGCAGAGAACTTTGAAGATGCACTATTAATAAGTTTAGGCGAAAAAGCTTATGTAGATATGCCCTATATATCAGAACTATTAAAAACTGATAGTCAAACAATAGAAAATTATTTAAGTAATAGAGATTTAATATATGATGACCCACATAATGGTTGGGTTACAGCAGAAGAATACTTAAGTGGCAATGTTAAAGAGAAATTTAAAGATACGACTAGCCCTAAAAATCTAAAAGCACTTGAACAAGTTATACCTAAAGATATTGATGCAATTGATATATCAGTACAAGCTGGGGCAAGTTGGATTCCTACACCTGATATGAATAATTTTATAACACATATAACAGCAGATAAAACAGCTGATTCTGTATATTTAGATATTAATGCACAATGGAAAATTGTAGCTTTACCAAAATCATCTAATCAGCAAAAATGGGGAACAAGTAGAAAAAAACTAAAAGATGTTCTTGAAGCAACTTTAAATAATAAACAAATAACTATTTATGATTATATACCTGATGGTAACGGTGGTAAAACTAAAATTATAAATCAAGAAGATACTCTAGCAGTTAATGATAAAGTAGAATCAATTAAGAATGAATGGAATACTTGGATATGGAATTCAGATGATAGAAGAGAGCGACTAGCTAGATTATATAATGATAAATTTAATGTATATGCTAAAAGAGTTTACAATGGTACTCATTTAACATTACCTGGAAAAGTTGATAACGATACGATTAAATTAAGACCACATCAAGAAAATGGAGCTTGGAGAGTTTTACAAGGGGGAACGACACTATTTGACCATACTGTAGGAACTGGTAAGACGATGACAGCAATAGCTAGTGCTATGGAACTAAAAAGAACTGGTAAAGCTAAAAAACCTTTAGTTGTTGTACCAAATCATTTAGTACAACAATGGGGTAAAGAATGGTTAGAGTTATATCCAAATGCAAATATATTAGTGCCAACCAAAAAAGATTTTGAAGCAAAAAGAAGAAAAATCTTAATGGGTAGAATAGCAACTGGAGATTATGATGCAATAATAATTGCTCACTCACAATTAGCAACAATTGAAAATGATAAAGATTTTGAAATTGGATTTTTAGAAAAACAAATAGAAGATATTAAAAGAGGAATCAATGCAGTTAGAGAAATGGAAGATAAGGATTCTCTAAGTGTTAAACAATGGGAAAATACTCAAGATAAATTAGTAGCTAAAATTAAAGATTTACGAGATATTCCAAAAGATGATAATATTACTTTTTTAGAGTTGGGTGTTGATGCAATGATAATTGATGAAGCTCACGAATTTAAGAACTTACAATATCATACAACTTTACAAAGAGTAGCTGGATTAGGAAATACAGCTGGTAGTAAAAAAGCATTTGATTTATTTATCAAAGTGCAAAGTTTATTAGATTTAACCAATGGAAATAATATAGTATTTCTTACAGGTACTCCAATATCAAATACTATAGCAGAAATGTACACATTGGAAAGGTATTTACAGAGTGAACAACTAGATAAAGATGGATTAGCACATTTTGATGCTTGGGTTAAACAATATGCAGATGTGGTAACAGATTGGGAGCTAAATCCTAGTGGTAAGTATAAATTAAATACAAGATTAGCTAAATTTAAAAATATGCCTGAATTAATAGCTAGTTATAATCATTTTTCAGATGTTGTAACTAGAGAAGATATTAATAAAATGTTAGCAAAAGATGGTAAAAGATTACCAGTTCCAAAAATAAAAGGTGGAAAACCAAACAATATAATAGTAGATAGAAGTGAAGACCAAGCTAATTATATTGGAGTGCCTGATGAAGATGGAGAATATCCTAAACACTCTTTAGTTTATAGAAGTGAAAATATGCCTAAAGGTAAACCACAAAAAGGCGATGATAATATGCTAGTAGTTATGAGTGATGCAAGAAAAGCTTCACTTGATATGAGATTAGTTGATTCAAGTTTTGATGATTTTGAGGGTTCAAAAGTTAATGAAACAGTTAGAAATGTATTAACAATGTACGAGCAATGGGAAAATGTAAAAGGTACACAACTAATCTTTTGTGATTTATCTACTCCTAAAGGAGCAGTCGCAAGTGAAAAAGCAAGAATAGATGAGTTAATTAAAAAATCAGATGCTGGAGATGAAAAGGCTAGTGAACAGTTAGATAAAATATCTCCTGATGATATAGAAGCATTGTTTAGTAATTTTAGTGTCTATGATGATATAAAAGCAAAATTATTAGATGCTGGAATACCTGAAAGTGAAGTTTCATTTATCCACGATGCAAAAACAGATATACAAAAAACTGAATTATTTGGCAAGGTAAATAGTGGAAGAATTAGAATCTTATTAGGTTCTACTTCAAAAATGGGTGCTGGAATGAATGCACAAAAGAGATTAATTGGATTACATCATCTTGATGCCCCTTGGCGACCATCTGATTTAGAACAAAGAGAGGGTAGAATACTAAGACAAGGTAACACCAACGAGGAAGTTGAGATTTATAGGTATATAACAGAACAAACTTTCGATTCTTATAGTTATCAGCTTGTTGA
>JADGFH010000604.1 GCA_016743925.1 Labilibaculum sp. | reverse complement strand
TTCTCTAGCTTATTGCTGAAGTAGTCTAAAAAGTTCCGATATGTCAATCTGCCTTTAAACTTCATGTTCCTTTTCTAATTGCTCCAAACAAATTTTCAAGTTGCGTTTCCCATTCTGAATGTAGCTTTTCACTTTTTTCTCGGCAATATTTAATTCATCAGCAATATCGCCATAGCTCTTTTCCTGATAATAAAATAACAGCACGCATTCCTGTTGTTCCTTTTTCAGATTCTCTATGCAATGTTTCAAATTTTCTTGCAAGGAAGAATTCATGTCCTCATCTATAGGATGCAGCAATTCTGTAGATTCCATATTTTGCTCTGCCGAAAATTTTTCAAACCTGTTTTTATTAGCCTTTTCCTTTCGAATTTCCATCAGACAATAATTCTTTGTCACTACAAACAACCAAGACTTAAAGTTCAGTATCTCAAATTTAGGGATTTCAATAATCAAACGCTCAAAAATCTGCGTCACAGCATCTTTTGCCTCGTCTCTATTTTTAAAATATTTCAGTGCTACGCCATAAATCAAATGCATGTATCTCCCAAATAATTCTCCAAGAACATCCAGATCATCATCCGCCAAATAATCCAACAATAACTGTTGATCATTCTTATTTTTTAGATTTTTTTTGGATCGGACCATTTAAAATATTCTCTTGAGAAACACTGCATTAACACCTGCTAGTTAACAAAAAAGAAAAAAAGATAAAAATTTTTTATGGAATTTGTTTTGCTCTTGCATCCTAAAGGTAAAGACAGACAAATTAATAAGAACTAAAAAAGATAAATCATGAAAACAAAAGCATTATTTCTAAGCATTATAGGTTTACTTATTGGATGTAATTTATTCGCAAACATTATTTCAGGAACTGTTTCTGATGAAAGTAAAATGCCTATGCCAGGTGTAAGTATTGTTATTAAAGGAACTATAAAAGGTGTTGTTACTGATTACAATGGGCAATACAGTATCGAAGCCAACAAAGGAGATGTATTGGTTTATTCCTTTGTAGGTATGATAACACAAAAAGTTAAAATCAAGGATCAGTCCATTATCAATATCATTCTTAAATCAAACCAGCAAAGTTTGGATGAAGTTGTAGTGGTAGGTTATGGAGTACAAAAAAAACGATTCATAACTGGTAGTTCTGCTCGCATTAAAAAAGAGAACTTCAGAAAGAACAAATCAATTTCCTCTCAACTACAAGGAAAAGTTGCAGGACTGAACATGGTTATGGAAGACTGCGAAATAGATGTGTCATATTGCTATCCTATCAATAAAGAATTCAATACAGAAGGATATTCCACAATCCGTGAAAACGGATATAAGAATGCTATTAAAAGTCCACTATCAACTTTTTCGATTGATGTAGATGCTGCATCCTACAGCAATGTTCGTCGCTTTTTGACAGATGGAAGAAAACCACCCGTTGATGCTGTTCGTATTGAAGAAATGATCAACTATTTCAATTATGAATATGCGCAACCTGCGGCAGAGCACCCATTTTCAATCAATCATGAAGTTGCCAAATGTCCTTGGAACTCTGAAAACCTTCTGCTTCATATTGGCTTGCAAGGGAAAGAAGTTTTGAATGAAAACTTACCTGCATCCAACCTAGTTTTTCTATTGGACGTTTCCGGATCGATGGATTCTTCCAATAAACTGCCATTATTGAAAAAAGCATTCAAACTATTGGTAAATCAATTACGAGAAGATGATAAAGTGGCGATAGTTGTTTATGCAGGAAATTCAGGATTGGTGCTTCCATCGACATCTGGAAACAGAAAGAAAGATATTTTAGAAGCTTTAAACAGATTAAATGCTGGAGGATCTACTGCAGGAGCATCAGGTTTAAAATTGGCCTATAAAGTTGCTAGAGAGAATTTCATTGATGGTGGAAACAATCGAATTATAATGGCGACTGATGGTGATTTTAATGTGGGACAATCGAGTAATGCCGAATTGGAACGATTGATTGAAAAAGAACGTGAGCATGGCACCTTTATATCGGTACTTGGTTTTGGAATGGGAAATTACAAAGACGATAAAATGGAGATTATTGCTGATAAAGGAAATGGCAACTATGCCTACATCGATAATATTCTAGAAGCCAAAAAAGTATTGGTTAATGAATTTGGTGGCACTTTATTTACCATCGCTAAGGATGTGAAAATACAAATTGAATTCAACCCTGCTATTGTTGCCGAATACCGATTGGTAGGATACGAAAACAGATTGTTAGCAAATGAAGATTTTGCTGATGACAAAAAAGATGCTGGCGAGTTAGGATCTGGTCATAGCGTAACAGCAATTTATGAAGTAAAGCTGAACGAGAACAATAAAAAGCAAAATCAGGAATTAAAATACCAGAACACAAGCTTAAATACGAAGGCTTACAATAAAGATGAAATAGCAACCGTAAAATTTCGCTATAAAAAGCCAACAGGTAAAAAAAGCACACTAATCGAACAGGTCATTCCGAATAGCTTAATGGCAAAAAATGAATTGTCGAACAATTACAAATTCTCGGCTGCCGTTGCAGGCTTTGGTTTGATACTTCGTGAATCAAAATTCAAAGGAAACTGTTCTTACGATATGCTAATTAATTTGGCACAACAATCGAAAGGGGAAGATAAAGAAGGATACAGAAGTGAATTTATTCGCTTAATGAAACTGGCAAATCATTTATAGAATAAACACAAAGAGGCACTTATTAAGTGTCTCTTTCTCTCAAATGTCAGGATATAGTTTCTATTCATCGGATATTTTGTAATTTTGTCGCGAACAAAAAAATACAAACCCAGATGTTTTTAAAAAAATTAGATCAGCCGCTTTTGGAAGCAATTGAAGAAAATGGCTTTGAAACGCCTACAAAAGTGCAAAAAGCCTGCATCTCTAAAATAAAGAGTGGTGTAGATTTATTTGTTAAGGCTCCCGAAAAATCTGGAAAAACCAGTACAATTATCATTAGCGTTATTCAGCAATTAAAAACTGAATTTGAAGATGTACCCAGAGCTGTTATTGTTGTTGCTGATAGAGAAGCAGCGATTGAATTAAAAGAAAAATTTGAAGCTTTTACTGAAGAGATAGACTTACGAATATTCGGTGAGGGTGATGCAGGTAACTTACACAAATTGCGTGATATTATTTATGCAGGATCGGATGTGGTTATTGCAACAGCTAAGAAATTTAATGAACTATACTCTTATAGCGGTATCAACTTGAATAACCTGAAAATGTTTATTGTTGATGATGCCGAAATGATCATGAAAGATCAACTACTTTGTGAGGTTAATCGCTTTTCAGAATATCTTCCTAAATCTCAAAAAATCATTTTCACGAAAAAAATCAACAAGAGAATGAGAGATTATATGGAAAACTTTATGAATTTCCCTCAAATCGTAGAAATTGAAGAAGAAATAGAAGAAGAAGAAAAACAAGCAGAATAAAAAAATGCCTCCTTAATCAGGAGGCATTTTCATTTTATCTCAAGTAAGCCTTAAACATCCAGTTCAGTTTCTCTAGATAAGAAACGTAAGCTGGTAAAATATCTAAAGTACCTTCATCATCATTCTCATTTGCTTCGGCAATAACTTCTTTTACTTTCCCAATTAGAATATTGTGCGATTCGATAATTTGATTCACCATATCTGCACCTGAACAATTCGAATCTGCCTCCTGAATAGTCGAAATTGCCACATAATCGGAAAAGTTACCCAAAGGGTGTCCTCCTAAAGTCAATACTCTCTCTGCCACCTCATCAACTTTATCACTAGCATCAACATACAATTCTTCAAATTTAGCATGAAGTTCGAAGAAATCGTTTCCTCCTACATTCCAATGAAAGTTTCTAAGGTTTTGATAATACAATTGATAATTTGCTAATAATATTTGAAGTTGTTCGATTTCTCTCTCTTGTGCATTTAACTCTACTACCGATTCGTTACTCTTTACGTTTGTCATGATTTCTATTTTTTATAATTGATTTGTTTTCTTTATCTGTTACAAATATCCGCTCATTCGAATTATTTATTTTTATACATCGATAAGAAAAACTTATAAATAAGATTAATCACTCTTTTAATATTAATTTATCGTTAAAACAAGCTAGCCTACTTTTTTGGCACTAGATTTGTT
>JADGFH010000603.1 GCA_016743925.1 Labilibaculum sp. | reverse complement strand
GATTTTAATTTTATTTAGTTTCTGATTTAATTACTTCACTCGAATCCCAATAAAATAGAATTGAAATCAAAATATAATTGCACAAAAAAACCGCCCCAATTGCTTGAGGCGGTTCATATATCATTATTAAAATTACGCTGTCAGGATCTTCGAACTCTGACAGGTATATTTTGATTTACCAAATTTTAGCTCTTTGCTCTTCTGTACGATACAAAGGATCTTCTGGACTAATTTCGAAAGCTGCGTAGAATTCAGGAATATTGAATAATCCACCGTTTACACGATATTCTCCAGGAGAATGCACATCTTCTTTGATTAGTTTTCTCAAATACTTATCTCTTACATTACCTCTCCAAACTTTAGAATAAGCAAGGAAGAAACGTTGCATGTTATTGAATCCATCAACAGCCGGAGGAGTTTCTCCATTTAAAGACATTTTATAAGCTTCTAAAGCAACCGTTAATCCACCATAATCGGCAATATTTTCACCTAATGTAAGCTTACCATCTACGGTTAAATCATCGAAAGCCTGGAATCCATTAAATTGCTCAACTAACTTCTCCGCTCTTGCATTAAATTTATCGGTATCCTCAGTTGTCCACCAATCTCTCATGTTACCATTTTTATCGAATCTACGACCAGAATCATCAAAACCATGAGTCATTTCGTGACCAATTACAACACCAATTGCACCATAATTTACAGCATCGTCACCATTCATATAAAAGAAAGGAGGTTGAAGAATTGCTGCTGGAAATACCACTTCGTTCAACAATGGGTGGTAATATGCATTAACCGTTTGAGGAGTCATTCCCCACTTCTCAGTATCAACCGGCTCACCTAATTTAGCGATGTTCTTCTCTGTTCCAAAACGAGCTGCATTCCAAAGATTTTCAACGTAAGAATTCGTTCCAACTTCTAGTTTAGAATAATCTTCCCATTTCTCAGGATAACCAATTTTAACACCAAAAGCATCTAATTTTGCCAATGCTTCAATTCTTGTAGCATCGCTCATCCACTCTAATTTCTCAATTCTTCCGCGTAAAGCTACTTTCAAGTTGCTTACCAACTCGTCCATTCTAACCTTAGCTTCTGGTGGAAAATATTTCTCTACGTACAATTGTCCGACAGCTTCACCCAAAACCGAACCTGTTGTTTTAGACATACGTCTCCAACGTGGTTGTTGCTCTGTTGCACCTGTTAAGCTTGTACCATAAAAAGCAAAATTTTGCTTCTCTAAGTCAGAACCAACAGCTCCTGCAGAATCATCCAATACTTTCCATTTCAGATACAATTTAATATCATCCATTTTTTCATCTACAAACATCTTATTTAACTCAGCCATATAACGAGGGTGAGTTGTAATAACATATTCTTTAATGTCAGCACCTAATTCTTTAAAGTAAGTTCCCCAAGCAAAGTTTGGATATTCTTTTTCCAAAACCTCAACTGTTTTAGGGTTGTACATCGCAGGATAATCTCTATTCTCCAAACGAGTATTGAACTTCTCTGCCATGCGAGTCTCAAACCTCATGATTCTATCGGCATTGCTTTTTGCAACACTTGCGTCATCACCAATCAATTCAAACATTTTGGCAACATGCTTCACAAATTCTTTACGGATATTTTCACTTGTTTCATTATCGGCAACATAGTAATCACGATCCGATAAGGAAAGACCAGCCTCTCCAAGATACATGCGATTAACTGTTGTATTTTTTAAATCTTGCTCAATACCAGCGCTAAATAAAGCGCTAATCCCCATTTTATGAAGATGTAGCAATTCATTACGTAAGTCTGTAGCATTCTTTAAAGATGCAATTCTCTCAAACTCTGGAAGCAATGGCTGAATTCCAATTTTATCGATTTTTTCAACATCCATAGCTGTAGCATAGAAATCCTGAATTTTCTTCAAGTTGCTACCTTCTGCTGCACCTTCTGTTTTAGCAGCTTCTTCTAATAAATTATGAACTGCCTCATTAGCACTTTCTCCTAAAATATCAAAAGCACCATAACGACTTTTATCAGCTGGAATTGGCGTATTTTTCATCCAAGTACCATTTGCATATTCAAAGAAATCAACACCTGGTTTAGCTGCAAGGTTCATATCTTCTTTTTTCAGTACATCTGTACCCTTGGGCGCTTTTTCAGCACATCCAACAATAATGGTAAGCGCCAAACTTGCGCTCAAAATACCACCTGACAATTGTTTAATATTCATTGTTTTGGTTTGTTGTGAATAATTGTTTTTAAGTTGCAAGCGAAAATAGATAAAAACCCTCTCAATAGCCCTAGTTTTTCGATATTCCTTAGGTTTCGCGCGATAAGAGCGATTTTGTAATCTTCTATGAAAAGGATATGTTTGCAAAAGATTACAAGAATGAAGGCAATTATTAAGAGGTGGAGATGGAAACAAAAGCGAAGGTAGTATTGGGAATGAGTGGTGGAACAGATTCATCTGTAACAGCTATGATGTTAGCAAAACAAGGCTATCAAGTAATTGGTGTATCCCTTTGGTTTTTTGGTTCCGATTACGAATACAATCCAAACGAAGCCCTTCCCGACTTTATTCTCGATGCACAAAAATTAGCAAGCACTCTAAATATAGAACATCATGTTATCGATGCGCGCAAAGAATTTAGAGATACCATTATTCAGTTTTTCTTAGATGAATACATGGCTGGACGAACTCCTAGTCCTTGCATTCAATGCAATCCACAGCTAAAGTGGAAATTATTAATGGAAAAAGCCGATGAACTTGGCTGTGAATATATTGCTACAGGTCATTACATTCAAATTCGTAAAGAAGCAAACACCCATTACATTCACAAAGGAAAAGATCCTGCGAAAGATCAATCCTATTTCCTTTGGAATTTAGGGCAAAACATTTTATCAAGAACACTTACGCCTCTTGGTAAATACACCAAAACAGAGGTAAGAGAAATTGCCAAAGACTTTGGTTTTGCCGAAGTTGCCAAAAAAAAAGAAAGCATGGGCATTTGCTTTATGGATCGAATGGATTATCGTGATTTTTTACAAGAAATGATTCCTGATATCAATCAAAAAATTGGCAAAGGTAAAGTTACCGATCCTACTGGCAAACATTTGGGATGGCACGATGGTTATCCTTACTATACCATAGGTCAAAAGCGAGGTTTGAAACTGGAAGAAAAAACAGGTTTAATGGTTAGTAAAATTGATGCCAAAAGCAATACGCTAATTTTGGAAAGGAAAGATGATCTCAACAAAATGAGTTTCAAAGTTTCCGATTACTACTTTAACAATATTGCTGATGCTCAATTGCCAAATATTAATACGATCGTAAGAGGTTTGGGTCGTAATCCTCAAAAATTCAGCAAACTTACGATCACTACTGACACAGAGTTAGAAGTTAATTTAGAAGACCCAGCATGGGCAATTGCACCAGGACAACCAGTTGCATTTTATATTGGCGATAAGTTAATTGGCGGAGGTTTTGCAGTATAAAGTTTTTCTAAAGAAAAGCTTTCTCATTGCTATGATACAATAATTAAATCAGACTCAATACTTTCTCTAAAATGATCAACCAATTGTTGGTCTTGTTCGTCAAAAGTTCTACTCTCTTGATTTAAAACACACAAAGTACCAAAGAGATCCTCATTTGGATAGAAAATTGGTTGCCCTATGTAACAACGCATGCCATTATTATATTTCAGTTTGTCCTTCCAGTTAACATCTATTGTAGCGTTTTCAATTTTCACTTTGGTTTTGCTGGCAATCACCGAATCACAATAAGAACCAATATTCAGCTCTCCTCTATCACCAATAGCATACGGATTTTCTTCATTTTTAGAACCGATAAAAACTTCTAGCTCATGAGGATGTAACTTCATGATAAGAACTGCCGATACCTTCATCAAATCTTCTAACAAATCAACTTTAGTTTGCCATTTAAGCAAGGTCTTCTTACCTATTTTTTGATTTTCTAATGTATTCATCTCGAAACCATTTTAAGGATTAATAAAGTTATGCGAAAATTATCCATAATGTCAAGTACAAATTTCATGCTAAAACCTATTGTATCTAAAAAATCTAAAATATCTTTACGCCAAATTACATTACTACAAATATGGAAAATATAGATAAGGGTTTCATGAATGAAGAATTAATTAAAT
>JADGFH010000602.1 GCA_016743925.1 Labilibaculum sp. | reverse complement strand
TTCGTGATCAAAAATTTGCAGATGTTTATATCTTGGGTAGAACTCAAAAAAATGGAAGTGGAGGTATGAAATATAGTTTTGAATTTCAAGGTCAGCACCAATACAAAAAAATGAGAAATAAATTGAGCTTCTCTACAAAATCGGATGATACACGTGCTGAAGTACGGGATATCGTTTTTGAGTATTTAAAACTAGGCTTGGTAAAGTTTTGGTTGAAAAGCGGAAATGATGATGTAATTTCGGTGCAGCTTAAAGAAGAGGATAAAAGTAAAATTGTTGAAGTAGTGAAAGATCCTTGGAATAAATGGGTTTTTAATATTGGTTTTAGAGGTAATTTTAAAGGAGAAGAAGTCAAACAAACAAAATATTTAAATTACAATGCTTCAGCAAAAAGAGTAACTGAAAAAAATAAACTATTTCTTAGAGTTAGTAGGAGTTCTGATAAAAAAACCTTTAAAAAAGATGATGGAGATATTGTGAACCGTCAAAAGGCTACTTCATTTTATTTTTCAGACGTTTTTAGCATACAAAATCATTGGTCGGCAGGATTGTTTGCGGGTATGCAAGAATCTACTTATAGAAATTATGATTTATCGATGTGGGTAAAGCCTGCCATTGAATATAACTTTTTCGATTACAAACAATCCTTTAAAAAACAATTGGTAATTTCGTATAAACTGGGTGGAATTCAAAATGATTATATTGAAACTACCATTTTTAATGAGGATAGTGAATTGCTTTGGGAACATAGTTTAAATTTAGGTGGAGCTGTTCAACAAAAATGGGGAAATGTTTCTGGTGAAGTTTCGTATAGAAGTTATTTGCACGACACTTCTTTAAAAGCATTTGCATTCGATTTAGGAACAAATTTCAGGTTGTTCAAAGGTTTATCATTGAGCTTAAATGGGAGTTATGATATTACCGATAATCAGATAAATTTAGTGGGTGGAGATTTATCTTTGGAAGAACTTTTGTTAGCACAAAAACAGTCACAATCAGGATATCAATATGCTTTTAGATTTGGACTGAACTATTCATTTGGATCCATGTACAATACGATTGTGAATCCACGATTCAATTTCTAAAAATAAGTTTCAGATTAAGATATAGAAAGACCAAGCATTTAGCTTGATCTTTTTTTGTGTCCAATAGCTTACGATTTGATGTTTTTACCATAAGTCAACCTTCTCCAAACTCCTTCTAGCGGTCCATATTGAAATTTCTGAAGCCAATATTTGCTAAATAGAATCTGAAATTGGAGGATCACTAATCCGATAAGGAAAATTTGATAGAGTGGGAGTTTGGCAAAGTAGCCGAGGCCAAGACCGTAAAAGATAAGAATGCAAATTATCGATTGCATAATATAGTTACTCAGTGCCATACGACCCAAAGGTGCTAAACCGCTTAAGAATTTCTGCCCAATGCCTGTTCCCATTATTATTGCAATCAGAGAAATGTAAGTAAGGGCTAAAAATAAGTTGCCAATAATACTGAACGACCACGATACATAGAACATCAAATAAGAACCAATTAGCCCCATAATAAGGAAAGAGAATAGGTACTTTGCCTTTTGCACTTTACCGGATAAAAGCCCTGACCCAAACAAGTATGCACCTAACATGAACAATAGTAAAGTGCTTGGCGTAACTCGTAAGTATCGCGGAATAGTTAATAGGAAGGTCATTTGTTTTTGAGTGATAAACCACAATCCTGAAAAGCCATCGTTGCGAACCGTATTGATTAAATCGTAGGGTTTTACGCCAGGTAGCTCAAACTGTGCAATATGTTCCACATTTGCTACACCCGGTACAATACTTTGTGCATAGGCAACCCCAAGGTGCAAAACAAACATTACGATAGCTGCAATCAAATAAGATTTGGGTTTCATATTCCGCATGGGGATTAGAAGAAAGGAGAAGAGAGCATAAATGCTAACCACATCGCCTGCCCAAAAAGTCATGTGTACTAAGCCTATTAAAATGAGCACAAACATTCGCCAACTAAAGAATTTTAGAAAACCATCCTGTTCACTTTTTCGGAATTGCATAAACAAGCCAGCACCAAAAAGCATCATGAGAATGGGGTAGAATTTTCCTTGAAGTATAGAGGCTGCAATAATGCTAAGCCAACGATTAAAAGTTGCCATCGGCATGCTTTTCAAATCGGCAAATGGCGTGAAGACATGCCCGCTTAAAATAATGATATTGGATAGTAGTACGCCGGCAATGGCGAAGCCTCTCAGAACATCCAATAGTTCTATTCGGTTTTGGGCTTGAGTAGGATAAAAATTGTTTCTCATCATAAATATTGTTTATTATTTTTTGATGAGTAAATATGTATGATCTGGAAATAGCAAGGGTCTCATCATCTTAAATTGAGACCTATTTTTGTCTTAATTTGTAATACCTGTTTTGTATTGCGATGGTGTTAAACCTGTGTACAGCTTGAATAATCGGTTAAAGGTTGCTTTGGAATTGAACCCACAATCGAAGGCGATGGCAACAATGGTTAAATGTTGATACTGCTTATTTTTCAATCGACTTTTGGCTTCTTCAATGCGGTAAGTGTTTACAAAATCGTAAAAATTCTGATTCAAATTTGAATTGATGGTGTGAGACAGTACGTGCACAGGTAGGTTCAAATTCGTGGCGATATCTTGTATTCGAAGCTCGCTATTTAGATATGCTTTTTCTTTTTCCATGTAATCAATTAGCGTATCCGTATTTTCTTTGACGGTATCATCAGAAACGATCTTTTTTGAATCTGATGTGGCTTCATTTTCTTTGGTGCTTTGTTGTTGTATTGTTCCAAAAATACTTCCCTGATTTATTCCATAGTAACCAATGAGAAGAATAAAGCCAATGAAACAGAATTTTATAATCCATGTGAGACTATAATGAACATCTAAATTCGTAAAATTTAAAGCGTATACATTCAGACAATCGATCAACCAAATGGTTATTACACCAACTAATAGTTTTCGCATCCAGTTCAAGTTGATGCTATCAATTGTAGAGTGGTTGTTTTTCAAATATTTGTTATACTGATTTAGGATATTAAGTATCCAAATAAAATAGATTGGTGCTGATAAATGTTGCAAAAACGTTCCAATAGATACATTCAAGGGTAGGTTGATAAATTTATCAGTGAAGTAAAGCCATTTCTCGCTGTTTTCATGAAATATAAAAGGCAGAATCAGTAAAAAAATTCCAAGAATTGGAATAGCATGAATTAGCATTTGTTTTTTACTTATGCTGCGTCCAATAATAGAGGTAACATAGAAATATAATAAGGGACCATAGGTAAGCGAAACAAGTGTGTGAATTAGGATAATGTTAGGATAAATTTTCCATAGAGAGAACTTAACAGAGTATACAATGGAGAAGTATAAGCAAATCACAAAGAAAAAACCAGCGAGAAATTTATCCGCTGTTTTTCTTTCCTTTTTTGTAATCAATAAAAGGGAGAATACAAAGGCTTGGAATGCTCCTAAGCCAAAAAATAAATACATACTTTACTTCTTTTTAGTTTGTATTAAACAATTTATGCTCTTAGATCTGAACTCAATCGTTTTATTTTTTCAAAACCACATCAGCAGTTTGCAAGATCTTCAATTTCAAATTTTCAGGATAATCTGGATTCTCTTCCAAGAACTTGCGTGTAATGTCTCCAGCTTCTTTCGATTGATGTCCGCTATACGAAGCGCTCAGCCAATTGTAAGGGAAAAAAATATCACCAGTAACCTGAATCTCTTGCAATAGTTCTAAATTCTCAGGAAGATAAGTCAAGGCCTCTTTCTCACGTAATGGGTGGTGCAAATAGTGCAAAGCATCCAAAACCCAACGTTCTGTTTCTCTATTTTCAGCTTTGTGCAAGCTTGCAAAGAATTCTTTGCGGATTTGCTGATCGGCAGAAAGGGCAGGTGCAACAAATTGCATCTTTTTCTTACTGTCCGGGTTTTTGATACGTTCAATTTGAGTTGCTACTATTTCGCTCGCTTTCTCGGGTATTTTAATGGCCAAATTACAAGCCAATGCCGTAGCTTTGGTTTCAGATAAGGCAAAACCTCCAATTGCAATTTCCTCTTTCCAAATCTTGTAAAGTTGCTCCAGACGATCTGGACTCTCCGCAATACTGCTTAAGGTCGAGTACAAGCTCGATTTATTG
>JADGFH010000601.1 GCA_016743925.1 Labilibaculum sp. | reverse complement strand
CATAACTCCTGTTATTGGAATTAGCTGGGAATTCTAAAGTTAGAATCACTTTGTAAAAAGTATTCAAAATCCTTTTTAACACTCCTAAAAATATTTCTGAGATTTTTTAAAACTGAGTAAGGGTAGCTTCCTATTCTAGCGACTATACTAATATAAAGCAAACAATTTTATTCTAATTAAAATTTTATATTATGTACAGGCGCATTAAGAATTTCAGTTTTTTACTTCTGTTAGTTGGAGGATTAATAATGCTTGCAGTTGGATGCCATGATGATGATGATATTATTCCTGGAGCACCAACAATATCGCTAAGTGAAACCACACTTACGGCAGAGGTAGATGATGTGGTAGGAGTAACAGTTAATGTTGACGCTCCTACTGGATTCAAATCATTGGTAGTGAAAAAAATGCATGGTGCTACCGAAATCTCTTCAGAATCTATTACAACACTTCCAAACAACACATATGATTTTGAATATACTATTTTGGAGGAAGATATAAATGTTGGACTAAAATTTAATTTTACAGTTACAGCAAATAATATGCAAATGGCTACTGTCGATCTAGTAATTACTGTAGGAGAAATGGAAATACCAATTCCTACTTTGCCTTCTGCATCTAGTTTTGTTAGTGGAATAGATAATGAATACCTTCCATATACCCCTGGAAAAGTTTACACATACGAAGGCGAAACCGATGAAGGTGACGAAACTATTGTTGTTACGGTTACGAGTGAAATTAAAACAATACTTGGAATTGAATGTATGGTTATTAATGACGTGGTTAGTGTTGATGGTGACTTAGTGGAAGATACAGATGACTGGTTTGCTCAAGACGATAACGGAAATGTTTGGTATATGGGAGAAGACAGTAAAGATTATGAGGATGGTGAAGTAGTAAGTACTGAAGGTTCATGGGAGGCTGGCGTTGATGGCGCATTAGCAGGTATCCTTATGTTTGCTGATCCATCAGCACACCTTAACGAACTATATAGACAAGAATACTATTTAGGCGAAGCTGAAGATCTTGCGGAAGTGGTAGAAGTAGGAGTAAGTGTTACCATTGATCTTGGCACTTACACAAATTGTGTAAAAATTAAGGAGTGGAATCCATTAGAAGCTGATGGTGAATATGAGTTTAAATATTTTGCTCCGGACATTGGATTGATTAAGGAAGAAAAATTTAATGATGAGGACGAATTAGAAGAAGAAGTTGAATTGGTTAGTATTGCAGATGCAATTCCAATTCCGACCATGCCTGGAGCTGGAAATTTCGTAAGCGGAATTGATAACGAATACCTTCCATTTACTCCAGGGAAAGTATACACGTACGAAGGAGAAACCGAGGAAGGTGATGAGAGTATTGTGGTAACAGTAACTAGTGAAACTAAAACAATACTTGGAATTGAATGTATGGTTATAAACGATGTAGCTAGTGTTGATGGTGAAGTTGTTGAAGATACTGATGATTGGTTTGCTCAAGATAGTGATGGCAACATTTGGTACATGGGCGAAGCCAGTGAAGATATTGAAGATGGCGTTGTTGTAAGCACCGAAGGTTCTTGGGAAGCTGGAGTAGATGGAGCACTTGCAGGAATTCAAATGTATGCTAATCCATCGGAACATTTAAACACTCCTTACCGACAAGAATACTATGAAGGAGAAGCAGAAGATGTAGGAGAAATAGTTGAAGTAGGAATATCAGTAACTATTGATCTGGGTACCTATACAAATTGTATTAAAATCAAAGAATGGGATTTGTTAGAACTTGGAGAATATGAGTACAAATATTACGCTCCAGGTGTTGGTTTACTTAAAGAAGAAAAATACAACGAAGATGATGAATTAGAAGAAGTAATTGAGTTAGTGAGTATAGATGTATAATTGTTCTGGCTAAGCAGAGTGTCTGTGAAGCTATTCTTCTGATATGTTAATAAACTGGCTATCTGTAAAAAGGTAGCCAGTTTTTTTTATTCATTTTTTGTGGATAAGAATGGATGGTAATTCAAGAATTAACATCATTTGGAAAAATAGGGGAGTTAAGGCTGAAAATTTATTCCATATACTTTCATCTTATTTAGAACGAAAAATAATCTAGGTAATTTATCATGTATATGTTTCGTTAAGACCCAATCTTGTATGCTAAAATGTTGTTCTGGGTTTAATCAAAAGCCATATCCTACTGGACCATGACCAGGAACACTTACATATCCTCGAGTGTTTCCTCGATCGGAATTGCCCGCGCTAAATCGAGTAGACCAGAAGTTATCTCCACTACTCCCTTGTCCTTTATAATAATTTTGTTGAGCTGCTAAATATAAGTTTACTGTTGGTATTGAGTTGCCAATATAACCAGCATTACCCTGATGATCGAACCAGTAATTTCCAACTTGAATGTAATACCCCAAAACATAGCTCCACACCAACCATTCATTCATTGGAAGTTCTCGACCGTTTACAATTACATTTGTGTTTCCTTCAGAAGCATCTTGTTGCAATTCTCCAAATTCATGTCCGGGAAGCATAAATCCAAAAGAAGCGTATCCGACTGCTCCATACAAACCACTTTTGCTGTCGTACCAATAATTACCAGCTTTTGGTTTTACACCATACTCATTTTCTATTTGCTTTAGTTGAGTTTCTGTCAATTCGAGATCATTAATAATAATCTTATTATCCTGTCCAAATGATGGAATAGAAAGGAGTAAACACAGCAGTGGGAGAAGTATTGTTTTCATGATATCAGATTTTAAACATTCGAAATGTAATTGTTAAAACACCTTTTTATAAAGAGAAAAGGGAAGCTGTGTGTGTTGGTTAATCAAAATTACAACAAAGTCTGAATAGTGTCAATAGTCTGATAAATAGTGCATCAGTTTTGATGGGTTATTTATATTATAGTAAAATAATATTGATTATTTATTGCTTGTGTATAATTTACTTGTTAAATTTAAACTTCGATCATAATAAAAAGTATGTCTAAAGTATGTTGGAGTGACGATGTTTAGTGGGATTAGCGGGATGAAGAGGAATTTATGATCTATAGCGACAGATTTACTTATTATCATAGAGAATATTTATTCATTTAAATTAAGAGAAATGGCTAAACTATTAAACGACAAAATGTCGTCGCAAACCCAGATTAGTACTACCAATCGTCACATTCGTTTGTGTAATCAAACACAGGGAGCAGACCAATTGGCTACGGCAATTGCTCCTAAGGTAACTATGCTAAAAGAGAAGAATGCTGCTACTCTTGCGCAAAAAGAGAAAAGAGATTCGGCCTACGACAACTTGGTTTTTAAAGATGCAGTTTTGGATGATACCATTCGAAATGTTGCCGATTCGGCGAAGCAGTTCGATAGAATGAATCCGGGACGACCTGTGTATACTCAACTTTTCCCCGATGGGAAATATTCCACTATTGTGCGTGCATCTTTTTCAAAGGAATTGGGCATGAGTATGCAGTTGCTAGAACGCTTATTGGCTTTGGGCGATACCCACCAATTGTATGCAAATGTTGCTCCACTAACAACAGCATCGAGCGATGTGAAAACTGCTATCCAAAATTTAGAAGAAGAAGGTAACAAGGTGAAAGTTGCCCTTGCCAACGAAGAATTGGCACAAGCAGAATTGCGCAAGCAGTACGAATTTAATTACCTAGATGCAGCCAAGATGTTTGGTAAGAAATTCGCCGATCGTCTGTTTCCCAAAACTGCGAGTAAAGCAAAAGTTGAAGAAGTGGTTAGCAATACAGAAGAGCTAACAGAATAATAACACAGAAAAATGTGCTCTGCAAACCTGCAAAGCACATTTTTTTCCAATAATATAAGGAGTGCAGGCTTGTAAACTACACTCTACCCCAATCGAAGGTGCTTCTCATGCATGAGAAGAGCACTCCACCAAAATGCAATGAGGCTTGCAGATATGCAAAGCCTATTTTTTTTCGGTAGTACATGCTTTGCGAGCCTGCAAAGTATACGTCACCACAAAAAAATGTTGTTCACAGGCTTGCAAACATGCTTCGATGGAAATGGGGAGGTCTTTGCAGGATTGGGGAGTTGGTTTTTCGACACTGTTCATAACTCTGTGTCAGCGTTATTATTAAAGATTATATCTTCACAATATGGCAAAAGAGTTTAACTACGAAATATTTAAGAAGGCAGCAA